>JAGHSG010000110.1 GCA_018066005.1 Bacteroidales bacterium
TTCTGGGATAGTCCCCATTTCTTGATTTTACGAGTGCAAAGTTACAATTTATTTTGGAAATATACAATACTTTTTCGCAAAAAAAATGCTTTTTTTTTATTTTTTTCGCAAAAAAACACTTTTTCTCCCTAATTTGGTTGGTTATGTGGCATTTTTTTTGTACTTTTGCAGCCGTTATGAGAAATTTACCACCTATTACAAAGCGCCTGTTGCTGATTAACCTGCTGGTATGGTTGTTTGATAGTTTGTTGCAGCAACGGGGAGTGTATTTAACCCAATTTTTAGGTTTATGGAGTGCCGGCTCCGGCATGTTCCATTTTTGGCAGCCCTTCACCTATATGTTCATGCACGCCAATTTCGGGCATCTGTTCTGCAACATGTTTGCCGTACTTATGTTTGGTCCGATGTTGGAGGAGAACTGGGGCAGAAATAAATACCTGCTCTATTACACCGTTTGCGGATTAGGAGCCGCAGCCGTACAAATGCTCACATGGTATCTGACGGGGCAGCAAGTAGGAGTAACTATCGGAGCTAGCGGAGCCGTATTCGGTATCCTGTTCGCCTTCGGATGGCTATTTCCCGACATACCTATGTTTATTCTTTTCATCCCTATTCCCATACGCGCACGCACGTTCGTATTTATATATGCAGCCATCGAGTTATTAGCCGGATTAGCGGACTTCTCCTTTGATAACGTGGCACACTTTGCCCACCTGGGCGGAATGCTATTCGGATGGTTAGTAATCCTGATATGGCGCATACCCTGGAAAGACAAATTTCCTCGCATCCATAGAGACGACGAAGACGACAAAAGGGGAAAAGATTTTAGTGATTATCACTATCAGGAGCCCATTCGATAGAAGCAATTAACGGATAGTGGTCTGACCCGGGCACATTTTCCACCAAACACCAATAAGGTTGCAATTTGCGCGAGCATAGGATATAATCGATGCGTGCGCCCAATTGACCGTGCATAAACGTTCGTCCCAAACGGGAACGACTCGTCTCCAAGAAACAGTCACGCATACCAACTTGTAAACAATGGTACGTCAGCCCTATCGGTAAAGCATTAAAATCTCCCACAACAATCAACGGATAGGGAGACTGCCACATGGCTTTTTTGACCGCCCACGCTTGCCGCCAACGAATCTTACCGGCCGCTTCTATTTTATCTAACAACGTATCACGTTGCTCTTTGAGCGTAATACGGTTGGACTCCAAATAATTAACAATCAACCGAATGGTATCTTCGTTTACCACTATATCGCAACATGAGGATATATTGCCACGCGAAGCGTAATGGATAGTTTGTTTATTTACCAACGGATATTTGGAAAAGACCACGTTACCATACTGACGTCGCGCATTGTAAATCTTAAAATCGTAGTACGTATAGGGGTATTCTCCCATAGCTTGACGCAACTCGTCCAGCGTCAAATAATGTTTATCCTTATATACCTCCACCTCCTGCAAACACAACACGTCGGCTTGCACGCTCCGTAGATAGCGGATAACGGTATTCTTATCCGCCTTCTCAAAATTGCCCATACGTTGGGTGTTGTAGGTCAATACGGTCAGTTTTTGATAACCGTCGTGGGGCGATTCGGACAAGTCGCGCCATTGATGCGACACACAATGCCAACCCACCCACAGCAGGAACAGCACCACCAACCACACTATGACATGCAACACTTTCCTCATTTGGGTTCCATTGTTATCAACGGAATAAGCATCTCTTCCATGGAAATACCGCCATGCTGGAAGGTATCCCGATAGAATTGGGCATAATAATTAAAGTTGTTCGGATAAGCGAAGAAATCAACATCCGTACAGAACATATAACTGGACGACACATTGGGGCAAGGCAAGCCCACCTTCTCGGGATGTTGTATCTCAAAGATGTTCTTATCTTGACAGTTAAGCGATTTACCCACCTTGTAACGCAAGTTCGTATTGGTATTTTTATCGCCTATTATCTGCACAGGGTTATTCACGCGAATTGTTCCGTGATCGGTAGTGAGTACAATCTTATATCCCAAATCGGCTATTTTTCTGAACATCGCCAAGGTGGGGGAATGACGGAACCAACTCTGTGTCAAACTGCGGTAAGCCGATTCGTCAGCCATCAACTCGCGCATCATCTTGCTATCCGTCCGCGAATGGGACAACATGTCTATAAAGTTGACAACAACCACATTGAGCGGAGAACGCAGTTGACGGAACTGTTTGGTTATTTTTTCGCAGAAATCACTCTCGTTGATTTTGTAGTACGAGAAGTCGTACCGTTTGCGGAAACGGTCTAACTGCGTTTGAATTAGGTCTTTCTCGTTCAGGTTCTTACCTTCTTCCTCTTCCTCCTCCACCCACAGGTCCGGCCACATCTCGCGAATCTGCGAGGGCATCAGTCCCGAGAAAATGGCATTTCGTGCATACTGCGTAGCCGTAGGCAAAATGCTCAAATACATATTCTCGTCCGTCACCGTAAAGAACTCTGACAACATAGGTTGAATCACTTTCCACTGGTCATAACGGAAATTATCTATCACCACAAAAAAGACTTTTTCGCCTTTGTCCAACATGGGGAAAAGAACTTTCTTGAATAAATCCGGTGACATCATCGGGCGCTCACCTTGCGTAAACCAATCCTCGTAACGGCGAGTAATAAACTTGGTAAACGCTGCATTAGCCTGCTTACTCTGCTGATTCAGTATTTCCCGCATTGAACTGTCGGCATCGCTCAACTGCAAATCCCATTTGACCAACGTACGGTGAATAGCCATGAACTCCTGCAACGTGGCAGCGGTATCTATCATATAGGAAATGTCCGAGAACTCCTCCCGATACGTCCGATTGGTTTCCTGCTCCACAATCTCCTTGCGATGGATATGTTTTTTCAGGCACATGAGTATCTGACTGGGGTTGACCGGCTTAATCAGATAATCTGCAATCTGCTGACCGATGGCCTGCTCCATAATCTGTTCCTCCTCGCTTTTGGTAATCATCACGACAGGCAACTCCGGTCGGATGGACTTAATCTCCTGCAAGGTCTCTATACCGCTCAAACCCGGCATCTGTTCATCCAAAAAAACAATATCCGGCGTTTGCGAAGCGCAATAGTCAATAGCATCCTGACCATTGTTAACACTGATTACGTCATACCCTTTTTCACGCAGGAAAATCAAATAGGGTTTGAGTAACTCCATCTCGTCATCAGCCCAAAGTATTTGGCTCATAATTCCTCCATTTCTCTATTAAATTAGACATATCTTCCGGCCACTCGCTGTCAAAGAACATACGTTCCCCGGTCGTGGGATGCGTGAAACCGAGCGTCTTGGCATGCAATACCTGACGCGGACACAACGCAAAGCAGTTCTGTATATATTGGCGGTATTTCTGGGTAGGCAGTCCTTTGAGTATCTCCATACCTCCGTATTTGTCATCGGCAAACAGGGGATGACCCAAGGTTTTCATGTGTACGCGTATCTGATGCGTGCGACCCGTCTCCAACCTGCACTCCACCAAGGTCACATACGGGAAACGCTCCAACACGCGCCAGTGGGTAACTGCCTCCTTGGCCTCGGGGCGTTCCTCTATGTCATATACCTTATATAACGTGCGATCACGCGTATCGCGCGCGAGCGCGCCTGAAAAAGTTCCGCTATCTTCCTTGAAACTACCCCATACCAAGGCGTTATAAGTTCGCTCCGTCGTGTGCTCAAAGAACTGCAAAGCCAAAGCCGTCTTGGCTTCCGGCGTCTTGGCTATCAATAGCAAGCCACTCGTGTCTTTATCAATACGGTGAACCAAACCTATATTAGGGTCGTTGATATCCAACGAGTCCTTGAAATACCACGCCAAGGCATTCAGCAGGGTATGTTCGTAATTACCGTGACCGGGGTGAACCACTAATCCGGCGGGTTTATTCACCACCAATAAATCGGCATCCTCATACACAATAGTTAAAGGTATATTCTCCGGCTGAATGGTAAAATCATGCGGCTCATGGTCCAAGAGCACCTGAATAACATCATTCGGTTTGACTTTGTAATTATTAGCAACCGGCTTGCCGTTTACCCATATATGTCCGGCATCGGCAGCCGTCTGAATACGGTTGCGGGACGTACCGGCCATATGGACCGATAAATACCGGTCTATACGCAGAGGCTCCTGACCCTTGTCCACCTCCAAACGTAAACGCTCAAATAACTCTTCGTCCTCAATCATCGTGCATTGTGCATTGTCAATCGTCAATTCTAGAAGAATTCTTCTTCGTTCTCCACATTATTAGCCGTAACGGCTTTCGATTTATCCGTAGATAATTTGACACTTACCGAGCTGCCCTCCAACAACATGGTACCGGCTTGCGGTTCCTGCATAAATACAACATAATCCTCACGGTTATCCTCGGTCGGCTCTACATCGTATTGGGTTTGTCCCATTGTCAGGTGTTGGACCAAAAGCATACTGCGGGCAGTTACGATGTTCAAACCGCTCAAATCCGGCACTTGCATCATCTCCGTACCTATACCCAGACCAACCACCAATGTGATGGAAGCCCCTTCCGTTATCTTATCCCCCGTCTCCAATGACTTATCGCCCATACGCAAATCCAAAATCAAATCTCTATACTCCGACGGCTCATAAACAACAGAATCAATTTCCAAACCCAGTTGACGCAACATATTCTCGGCTTGACGGTAACTGACATCGTGCAATTCGGGTAAGATAACCTGTCGCTTGGCAGTGGCATTCACTACCACATATATAACGCGCCCGTTCTTAACATGAGACTCTGCCGCAGGATTCTGCTCCACAATGGTACCTAATGGAACTTTGGTAGAAAAAGTGGAATCAATAACCTCCAATTTAAGTCCGGCTTCCGACAAGAGGAATTCTGCTTCGTTTTGATACAAACCGGTTATCTGTGGCACCTCTATTTCATGCCCGTGATCGGTGTATTTTTTCAAACTAATAACTACAACCGTTAAAATAACGATTACAATCAATAACGCAATCAGCACATTTACGCCGATAAATTTCAATTTTTCCGTGTTTTTTCCTGTATTTTTCATAAAAAATCCATTTTTTTGCAAAAAAATCAATAAAAATCATGCAAAATTACAATTTTTTTTGGATATTTGCAAAATATGTTGTAATTTTGCGTCGTTTTTCGCGGCAAAGGTACAAATTTGTCTGTTTGCCCTCCGAGAACGAACAGTAATAACACATTAAAAAAACTAGTTTTAAGTTATGAAAAAAATGATGTTTTTGGCCGCTATCGCTCTGTGCGCTATGAGCTGCGGTAACAAAGCTGCTAACGAAGAGGCTGCTGCTGAAGAGGCTGCTCCCGTAGAGGAAGTTGTTGTAGAAGAGGCTGCTGAAGAGGCTACTCTGGCTGACACTATCGTGGAAGTTGCTGAAGCTGCTGCTGAGGTTGTTGAACAAGTTGCTCAATAATTAGTTGGCTTTAACAAACCCAAGGACTGCCGAATAAGCAGTCCTTTTTTGTTTTTATTGCTAAATTAGACATTTTTTTGCGGAAAAATTTGGTCATGTAAAAAAAAATATGTAACTTTGCAAACTTTTTCTGCTTAACGGCTATAGCAGATGAGTTATTTATCGATAAATAATTAAATACACACGAATATGAAACGTACATTCCAACCTTCACAACGCAAGCGCCGTAATAAACACGGCTTCTTGGAGAGAATGGCTACCGCCAACGGTCGTCGTGTCTTGGCTGCCCGTCGTGCACACGGACGCAAAAAACTGACTGTTGCTGACGAAGGACGCCACAAATTTTAATCTGCTCCGTTTAGACAGCAAATAAAAGGGAAAAGAGACACGTCTCCTTTCCCTTATTTTGCATAAATAGAACATCTAACTATTTCAACACCTATAAACAATGGAAAATACACGCCAACAAAAAATAGCCCGACTCATACAGAAAGATTTGAGTGATATTTTTCTTCGTTATGCCCGCACACTGCAAGGCACGCTCATTTCCGTCAGCGAAGTGCGCATATCACCCGATTTGAGTATTGCACACGTCTATCTGAGCATTTTCCCGCAGAACAAAGAAAGCGAGACGATGATACAGATTGAGCAAGACAGCCATAAGATACGATTTGAAATGGGTAACTTGGAACGCCATCAGTTGCGCATCATACCCGCGTTGAACTTCCACCTGGACGAGACGCTGGATAAAATGGACGTATCGACCAACTGCTCAAACAATAACCTCTCCGCACATTTATGACAATGCCCTTTCAAATAGCATGGCGGTATTTATGGGGACATAAATCACATAATGCCATTAACATCGTTTCAGGCGTCAGCGCAGCCGCTGTCGCAGTTGTTACGGCCGCCATGATATGTGTCATGAGTGTGATGAACGGCTTCGGCACCGTCATTGAGAGTATGTTTTCCCAATTGGACCCCGACTTGCGTATCACGGCCGTACAGGGAAACCGCTTCTCCACCGATAACGACACCTTTGTTTCTTTACGCGCGCTCCCGTGCGTGCAAGTCATGGCAGAGACCATTGAAGAGACGGCACTCATTGAATACAATGACCAACAACTGCCCGCCACAATCAAAGGCGTCGATACCAACTACCAACAACTCACCAATATCGATTCCATCCTTATCGAAGGGCGTTTCTTACTGCAACGTCCGTCTTCTTTTTATGCCATTATGGGTGTCGGACTCAGCAACCGGCTGAACATAAGTGCCCAACAAACACCCTGCCTGCAATTATACGCCCCTAAACGCAATGCACGCGTCAACCTCATGCACCCCGAAGACAGTTTTAACCGCAACGGATGCTCCGTGGCAGGCGTCTTTGCCGTGGACCAAGTACAATATGATGACCACATCATACTGGTTCCCCTACCCTTGGCACAACGTCTGTTTGACTTTGCCGAACACGAAGTAACATCGGTTGAACTCAAAATAAACGGCTCCGTGCGCACGGCACAAAAGCAGATTAAGAAACTGCTCGGGGATGATTATAACGTGCTGAATCAATATGAGCAGCAGGAAGATTTCTTCCATATCTTACGGATTGAGAAATGGCTGACTTGGCTCTTACTGGTTTTTATTCTGCTCATCGCCTCTTTCAATATAATCGGCTCACTTACCATGCTTATCTTGGATAAACAGAAAGATATACAAATCCTGCATCATCTAGGAGCCGACGAACCGCTTATCCGTCGCATCTTCCTATTAGAGGGATGGCTTATCTCCTCGGTCGGAGCGGTTAGCGGACTGCTGTTAGGCGTCATCGCCTGCCTGCTGCAAGAGCATTTAGGACTAATCAAACTGGGTGACGGCGCACAATATGTGCTGTCCGCCTATCCGGTACATGTAGAAATAACCGACCTTATCGTCGTCATTATCATTGTTTTAGGACTTGGCTTTGCTGCCGCTTGGTATCCGGCGCGACATATCTCGGTTAACACACCAACGGAATGATATGAACACCATCCTTAAAGATTACCATATCTATCTCAAACTGGAACGCGGCTTGAGCGATAATTCCGTGGAAGCATACGAACAGGACTTGCAAAAACTGATTGACTTTATCTCGGACCCGCAGAACGGTATCACACACGCCGTACAAGACGCTTCGTACGAAGACTTACAGGCGTTTGTCTATCACCAGTTCTCGGGAACGACATCCGCACGCAGTCAGGCACGTATATTAAGCGGCATACACTCTTTCTACCGCTTCCTGCTCTACCACCGATTGCGCGACGACGACCCCAGCGAGTTATTGGAAATGCCCCGCAAGGAGATGCACCTGCCGGAAACACTGACGTTAGAAGAAGTCAACCGACTGGTGCAGGCTATTGATTTGAGTACGGATGAAGGACATCGCAACCGCGCCATTATAGAGATGCTGTACGGTAGCGGACTGCGCGTGAGCGAACTGGTGGACCTCAAACTGAGCGATATGTACCGCACCGAACATTATATGCTCATTCATGGTAAGGGCAGTAAGGAGCGCCTCGTTCCTATCTCCCCCGAAGCGGATAAATGGTTTGATTTTTGGTGGGAAGACCGCGCCCGCCTGACTATCCAAAGCGGACAGGAAGACTATGCTTTTCTCAATCGCCGTGGACACCAACTGACACGCGCTATGATCTTCACCATCATACGCCGACTGGCTACCAAGGCCGGGATAAAAAAGACCATATCCCCCCACACGCTACGCCACTCTTTTGCCACCCATCTGCTGCAGAACGGTGCCGACTTGCGTATCATACAGCAATTACTCGGACACGAAGATATAACGACTACCGAGATATATACCCATATTGATATACATGACTTGCGCAAAGCCATTCTGCAATACCACCCCGCCAACCGACACTAATGCTTGACTTTATTCTCATACTACTCACCACCCTCGTCGGACAGATATACGACAGCGAGACCGGCGAACCGTTACCGAATATATCCGTATATATATCGGGAACGACCGTTGGAACGGCTACCAACGAAGAGGGATATTTCCTTTTACGGGCAGATATAGAGAAGAAAAGTCACGTTGTCGTCTCAGGTATCGGTTACCGCACCTATCGCTTTGCCGTCGAGCCCGGGCAGTCGGCCGGTATAGACATTCCCTTGCAGGAGAAGAACACCCAACTGGCGGATATCCTCGTCCGTCCGGGCGTCAACCCTGCCCTCCAACTTATGGAACGGGTACGCGCCGCACGTACGCTCAACGACCAACCCGCCGACTCGGCTGACCAAATGCAAACAACCCTCTACCTCAGCCATATAGAAGCCAAGCACCTCAAACGGCAGTTATGGAGAAGTATGCAGCAGGGGATGATTCAGCAGGACGACTCCTCGTACTTATTGCCCCTATACCGTCGGCAGACCGTTCACGGACAGACGCGCTCCGAAGCCGTCATGATGGCAGAGACCGACTACGATATATTGCTCAGCAACCTGAATGAATCCGTAGATTTTTATAAGAATCAGATACCTGTTTATTCGTCCTCTTTTCTCAGTCCGTTAGCTGCCGACGGCAATAATTTTTATACCTACTACCTGATAGACTCCACCCTGTCCGACACCTTGGGCAGCCGGCGCAAGACCTACCAAGTACGCTTTCACACGCGCAACCCCTATTACAAGACGTTTGACGGCGAGATGCAGATAGACTCGGCTTCGGCGGCGCTGTTGTCTATATCGGCATCCGTGCCGCGGCAGACCAATGCCAATTACCTGCACCAACTATGTATATCCCAAACCTTTGACTCGTTGACCCACGCGTTGCAGGATGAACATATCAGTATGTTGCTGGATTTTGCGGTCAAGCAGGACACCTCACATATCTTTCCGTCGGTCCTTATTCAGCAGCATAAGCAGTATAGTCCATCCCTCCTGCCAATGCCCGTTTTAACCGATGAAAAGGACACTTTTCAGCAGTCTATACAGGTCTTGCAGGACGTGCCTGCCGTACGCGCCGCCAAGTTCTTTGCTTATGTTATTCAGAACGCCTATATACCTACCGGCACCGCCATTGAAATAGGCAATCTCAGTGAACTGATTCATATCAATCCGCAGGAAGGTGTGCGGCTGGGTATTCCGCTGCGCACATCGCCCAACTTGTGGAAAAACGTGTGTCTGGAAGCGTATGCGGCTTGCGGCATACGCGACCATGCTTGGAAGGGTATGGGAACTATCTATTGGAACATGCCTACCCTACGGCGCAATATGTTGCAGATACGCTATGCCGATGAATATATCTACTCCGAGATATCCGATTTTGACCGGCTCATGCGCGAGAACGCGGTCTGGTCACCCCAGATGGGTATTACCACCGCCATGATGAAGGGGTTATATAACGGCTCTCATACCTATAATTCAATGGTGCGCCAACGCGAAGGACGTATTCAGTGGGATAGTGATTGGAGCGACCATGTAGAGACACAAATGCGCCTGTCTATCGGCCGAATGGGTTACGATGAGCCGACGCATAACTACTTTGCCCAACCGTCTTTTTTCTACTCCAAACTGAGTGCTGTCGTACGTTTGAGTTGGCAGGAGAAGAAGGTGGACCTCTTCTGCCGCCGCTACCATGTTTACAGTCACCTGCCCGTACTGTTCATAGGGGGCGAGATAGGTAGTTATCAGTTGGATAACAGGGACCGGTACGATGTCTATGGCAAGTTGAATGTTATGCTTCGGCATAACCAACCCCTCGGAGCCGGTGGCGAATTGGATTATATGTTGGAAGCCGGACTCATCTTGGGCGCTGTTCCCTACCCGCTGCTCAATATCTTTGACGGTAACCAATCGTATGCCTACGACCCCTACCGTTTTACCTTGATGCACAACTACCAATTTGCAGCCGACCAATATATCTTGTTGCATCTGGATTGGAACGGTCAGGGGTGCCTGTTCAACCTCATCCCGGGTCTGCGTGTCCTGCGGATGCGCGAGTTAGTGTCCTTCAAATTGGCGTACGGCGGTTTATCCGGTAAACACAACGACCTGCTCGCCTTCCCCGACAGCCGTCTGCAAGACCTCTCCACACCGTATGTCGAAGTGGGAGTAGGCATCGGTAATATACTCCGTATAGCCGACCTGATGAGTGTGTGGCGGGTTACCCATCGGGATGACCCGGGAGCACCACGCTGGTCCATGCGATTCAGGTTCCATATAGATACATAATGAAGACTCTTTTGTTCATATTGGCACTTATCAATTCCTCCCATTTTATGGAGGATTTTGCATCCCTTGAACAAGCCCAAGACCGTTGGAGCGGCACGTGGGAGACGCTGACTGTCAATAATCGTCAGCAGTTGCAGAATTATGCTTCCGAATCTGCCGAGAGTGTGCTGATCCGTCCTTGTGATGCCTCTATCAATGCCGAGTGGTCTTTCTGGACACGCATCTATGGCGGGTGCTCGGCATATAACCTGACGCGCTTCTATATCATGACATCCGACTCGCTGACGGGGGATGGCTACTATGTGCAGGTGGGGGGAACGAACAAGAACATAACCCTCTACCAAGTCCGGCACGGCAAGTCCCAAAAAGTCATTGAGAACGAAGGGCGAAAAAAAATCCTTTCTTCCGGTGATTGCGAGTGCTTTGTGCGGTTGGCGCGCGATAATCAAGGTTTATTCACGCTGTATAGTTCGGTGGCGAATGTAGATTCCGATTATGTAGAAGAAGGGCACTATGTCGTTTCTATGCTTCCGGCACAATATGTCGGGCTGATGTTGAAGAACAGCAAGGAACGGGGAACTGACCTCTATATGGATGATATACACGTGTCCGGCGAACAGCAAGAACAACCTGTCACACCTGTTTCGGCGGATACTATCGAACTCACGCTGGACCTGTCCAACGATTGTCTGTCGCTCAATCACGACGGCTACGAAGATGAAGTTTATCTGTCTTATTCGTGTCCACCTGATATCTTCCGGGCTAATATGACCGTGTATAGCGGGGACGGCCGTTTTATCCGTACCTGTTATGCCAATAACCCTATGGATGCCGAAGGGCGACTGGTCTGGGATGGTAAGGACAGTCACGGCAACGAAGTGGAGATAGGTGTGTATGTGTTGATTGTGGAGATTACGTCGGATACCCACGCTCCGGTCCGCAAGCGGTATCCTATTGCTGTTTTGCATTGATATGATTTCTCTTCGCCAACATATCTTACGACTCATATGGGTGCTGACGGCAGTCACGACTGCCGAGCCGTTTTTTCCGATGCAGACGGACGATTTTAGCGTTACGGAGCGGGACACTATCTATATGGTCTATCTCCATGAAGTCTATGTCTATCCGCCTCTCCGTTTCCGCAATCGCCGGCAGGAGAAGTTTTATTGGAAGACTGTTCGGGATGTCAAGAAGTGCTTACCTTATGCCCGTATGATTGTTAAGGACATGGAGTATGCAGACCTCCAACTGGCGCAGATTGCCAACAAAAAAGACCGTAAGCGTTGGTGGAAACAGTATGAGAAACATCTCTTTAAGAAGTACGAGAAAGATTTCCGCAATATGACGGCGTCGCAGGGGCAGATGTTGATGAAACTTATGGACCGAGAGTCGGAGCGAACGAGTTATGACCTGATTCGCCAATACCGTGGTAAGGCCTCGGCTGATTTCTGGCAGTTCGTTGCCAAACTCTTTAAGAACGACCTCAAAGAAGGTTATGACGGTAATGACAAGGACCGTATCGTCGAGCGTGTCATCACCCTCGTCGAAGCCGGTCAGTTATAGCGACACAAAAAAGGAGCCCGAAAGGACTCCTTTTTTTGTTGAGCATGTCTCGCAATCGAGACAGCTCTAATGTCGAGAAGAGGCGACTCGAACGCCCGACCCCCACGTCCCGAACGTGGTGCGCTACCAACTGCGCTACTTCTCGTGCTTCCGCGGTTTAATTACTGCGATAGACTTTGGGGGTGACACCGATGTGCGTTTTGAAGAAACGATTAAAAAACGCCACGTTATCAAACCCTAAACTCATCGCTATCTCTTTGACCGGAGCGGTCGTGATTTTCAATTGTGCTTTGGCATCCGTCAGAATAGCATCGTTAATCAAATCCGCCGCCGTCTTACCCCCTGTCTTACGTATCGTGCTACACAAATGCGGTAAGGTGATGTTCATTGCCGTAGCGTATTGGGATACGTGATGCCACTCATGATAATGCATTAAGACCATTTTCGAGTACTGCTGGTATAATTCGGTGCGACGGTCCCGAGGCTGCAACGAGAAACCCTCCTGACTGCGCGCCACCTGTGCATACGATAACTGCAAGAGGTTAAACACGTGCACCATCTTCTCTGCATTCAACAACGAAGGCTGACAGTTAGAGGCTTTGATGAGCAACTGAACCATATCAACAATGACTTCGGCTTGCTGCTCGTCAATATGAATAACGGGATTCTTCAACTGCAACGCATCCAGCGACATGCGGCTCGAAAAGGTATTCTTGTCAAGGAACGAGGACGAGAAGAGGATATAATAGACCAACGCATCATCGGAGAACTCATGAATAAACAGAAAACTGCCCGGTTCCAACAGGAGCGCGTCATGCTCGTTAAATTCGTACTGCGTGATGTTAATGGTCGCTTTAGCCGAACCCCTAACCATGAAAGCATATACACCGCACTTGATTTTACAAGGGAAGCGGCCGTATTCGTTCATAATCTTGCCACTGGCATCTCCGATTAGGAAATCTACCGGGCAGTCGAGAAGGGGTATCTTCTGGTCTTGCATAGCTTCCTTTCACAAAATCGGGTGCAAAGGTACTACTTTTTTTGCGAATAAGCAAATAAAAATGCACTTTTTTGCTAAAAAAGTCCTATTTAGATTAAAAAAGTGTCGGATTATCTTCGTCCATCTGCTTCAAGATAGCCCGAATAAGGGTCTCACGGATTAGTTTGGAGCGGTTGTCGACATGGTACCGTTCGCAGAACCTGTCCAAAGCCCGCTGCTCTGCATCGTTGAGCAGGATAGTGACCTTATTATTTCTTGGAGCTTTTTTCATCAGAACAACAGCGATAAATGCACACCCACCGAGACAAAACAACGTCCCTGCGGGGAGTTATATTCTTTTTCGTCAATGACTTCCGTATAATCCACTTTGGCCTGTTGGAAGCGGGCACGAACACCCAATAAGAGCGCCGACGAAGCGGAATACTGATACCGCCAACTCAAATCCAACTGCGCCATCATACCTCCTTTTTGGGGCGATTTGACCGCAAAACCGTAACCTATTCCTGCCCCTATCTCCGGAGCGTGTTTGCCGTCCATAAGCGGAACGGAGACCACTGCCATAAGGGGGATGAAATGATTGATGGATTGATGCGCCATTGGCGTGGCTACTGATGAATTAGTGAATTGGTAACCGATGCTACCGCCAAGGAAGATGCGTCTGTTGGCGAGGTTGCGGGTACCGATAGCCAAGTCGGCAGAGAAGAATCCGCCCGTATTGTAAGACGGCACAAAGAGAGCACCGCCGGCAACATCCAGCCGTAGCGACACCTTACTATGTTGTGTGTCGGAAGTCGATACGGGTGCACTGCTCAGCACCGAATCGGCCTGTATGGACTGCACTTCGGATTGGAGGAATTGGTAGCGGTGTCCGCCGGCGTCGCGGAGAAGGATGACTTCGTCATTCTGCATCACTATCTCGCCCTGCATCGTCTGACCGGACTGCAAGACAACAACATCAGCCCTTACAAGGTTGACAATTGACAATGCACAATGCACGATTAGTATGGAGAGGAGTTTTTTCATAGCAGTTGGAAGTCTATTTGTCGCATATCGAGGTCGGCACGGACGACGCGGACCCGGACGGGGTCGCCCAATACATATTGTTTCTTGGTCCGTTTGGACACAAGGCGGAAATTCTTTTCGTCGTACTCCATAAAGTCCTCATGACTGAGTGTCCGTATAGGTACCAGTCCTTCGCAATGGGTGTCATCCAGTCGCACAAATAGTCCGTATTGGGTGACATTGACAATAGAGCCGTCAAAGTCCTGTCCTATATGGTCCTGAATCCACAATATCTGATAATCCTTGACAGAGTCCCGTTCGGCCTGTGTGGCCATCTGTTCGCAATCACTGAGGTGTTCGCAAGCCTCCGGCAGGTCGGCATCTATCTGTGCCCCGCGTTCGCCCAAGATATACTTGGCCACCAACCGGTGTACAATCATGTCGGGATAGCGGCGGATAGGAGATGTGAAGTGGGTGTAGTAATCAAAAGCCAATCCGTAGTGCCCTATATTGTCGGTTGAATAGACGGCTTTGGCCATTGCGCGTATGGTCAGCATCTCGATAGTCTGTTTGGGAATACGTTCACCGAAGCGCCGTTCAAACTTGTGCAAGGCTGCCAGTTTCTCTTTATCGGGCTTGTCATGCACGCGGAAGACGGCTTCTTTGCCTGTTTTAGACAGAAGTGTAGCAACGGTGCGATTAGCCAGCAGCATGAACTCCTCGATGAGGTGATTGGCTTCGGTAGGTTGCTCAAAATAGACATCTACGGGATGTCCCTGTTCATTCAGCCGGAAGCGCATCTCTTCCTGCTCTATATCCAATGCTCCGGCTTCCATCCGTTTGCGGCGCAGGATGATGGCGAGGAAGTTTAGAGCGCAAATTGCTTCCTGCAATTCGCTATTGATGGATTGATGCGCCACTTGCGTGGCTATTGATGGACTGATGTGGCTATTGATGATTTCTTGGGCTTGGGCGTAGGTGAGGCGGTAATCGGAGCGGATGACGGTGCGGCATACCTTATGTTTGAGCACACGCGCGTCACGTGCGAGGGTGAAGATGACGGACATGCACAACTTATCTTCGCCCGGGCGTAAGGAACAGAGGTCGTTGCAGAATTTCTCGGGCAACATAGGTAGTACGCGGTCCACGAGATAGATACTGGTACCGCGTTCATAAGCTTCGCGATTCACTTTATTGCCAAGCGGCACGAAGTGGGTGACATCGGCGATATGTACTCCAACCTGGTAGTCACCGGTGTCGGTGACGGCAAAACTGATGGCATCGTCAAAGTCTTTTGCCTCTGACGGGTCGATGGTAAAGGTGAGTATATCACGCATATCCCGACGACGGAGTATTTCTGCCTCTAAATTCATAATTCCTTCAAAAAGTCTGCAAAGTTACATAAAAATTTGCATATATCAAAAGTTTTTTGTACTTTTGCACGCTAATTCGCGAAAAATAAATTTAAAACCCTTATATAATATGAGTAAAATTCAAGTTAGTAATGTTAATCAGCCCAATTGGCTGGAAGTTACGGTCAGAGCCAATCTGCCCAAGAACCTGAAGAAATTAGAGGAACTGGCGTACAACCTGTGGTGGGTTTGGAATAGTGATGCCAAGAATATATTCCGTTATATAGATATTGAGAAGTGGCACGAAGCCGAGAGCAACCCTATTCGTCTGTTGAATATCATCTCCTACGAGCGTATGGAGGAGTTGAGTGAGGACAAAGAGTTCATGGCTCAATTGGACAAGACGTATGCTGATTTCCGCGCGTATATGGACGCTCCCAAGAGCACCAAGAAGCCGTCGATTGCTTATTTCTCGATGGAATACGGTTTAAGCCATGTTTTGAAGATATATAGCGGTGGTTTAGGTATTTTGGCAGGTGACTATTTGAAGGAGGCTTCCGATTGCAATGTAGATATGACCGCTATCGGTTTCTTGTACCGTTACGGTTATTTCACCCAGACCTTATCTCCGGAAGGCCAACAGATAGCCAACTATGAGGCGCAGAACTTCACCCAACTGCCGTTGAGTCCCGTTATCGGCAAAGACGGCAAGCAGATGGTTATTGAGGTACCCTATCCCGAGCGCACCGTGTTTGCTTACTTATGGAAAGTGGCTGTAGGTCGTATCAACCTGTACTTGTTGGATACGGATAACGAGATGAACTCGGAGTTTGACCGTCAAATCACGCACCAGTTATATGGTGGCGACTGGGAGAACCGTATCAAGCAGGAGATTATGTTAGGTATCGGCGGTATGTTGGCTTTGAAGCAGTTAGGCATTAAGAAGGATGTTTACCACTGCAACGAGGGTCACGCTGCTTTGATGGGCTTGCAACGCTTGGTTGACCTTGTGGAGGAGGAGCACCTGAGTTTCCAACAGGCTTTGGAGGTTGTTCGTGCCAGTGGTTTGTACACGTGCCACACGCCTGTTCCTGCCGGTCACGACTATTTTGAAGAAGGTTTATTCTATAAATATATGAATTCCTACGCCGGCCGTTTGGGTATCGAGTGGAAGGAGTTGATTGGTATGGGTCGTCAGAACCCCGAGGGCAACAGCGAGAAGTTCTCGATGAGTGTGTTTGCGCTGAATACATGCCAAGAGGCTAACGGTGTAAGTTGGTTGCACGGTGAGGTAAGTAAGAAGATGTTTGCTCCCGTATGGCCGGGTTATTTCCCGGAGGAGTTGCATGTAGGTTATGTAACGAATGGTGTACACATGCCTACTTGGGCTGCCAGCGAGTGGAAGGCTGTTTATAAAAAGAATTTCCCTGAAGGATGGTGGAATGACCAGTCCAACCCGGATATGTGGGCTCCGTTTGACAAGTTGCCGGACGAGTTAGTTTGGAAGACCCGTATGAGTTTGAAGAATCGTTTGATTGATTATATCCGCGATAAGTTCAAACAAGACTGGATGAAGAGTCAGGGTGATCCTGCCCGCATCGTACGTGCGTTGAACGAGATGAATCCGAATAACCTGATTATCGGTTTCGGTCGTCGTTTTGCCACGTATAAACGTGCTCACCTGCTGTTCACCGACTTGGAGCGTTTGGATAAGTTGGTTAATAACCCCAATTATCCCGTTCAGTTCCTGTTCACGGGTAAGGCTCACCCCGCAGACGGCGGCGGTCAGGGTCTGATTAAGCGTATTATTGAAATCAGCCGTATGCCTCAGTTCTTGGGTAAGGTTATTTTCCTGGAGAACTACGACATGCGTTTGGCTAAACGTCTGATTAGCGGTGTAGATATCTGGTTGAACACGCCTACGCGTCCTTTGGAAGCATCGGGAACGTCCGGTGAGAAAGCGCAAATGAACGGTGTGCTTAACTTCTCCGTCCTGGACGGTTGGTGGTACGAAGGTTATCGCAAGGGTGCAGGTTGGGCATTGACTGACAAGCGCACGTACGAGAATCAGGCTCACCAAGACCAGTTGGATGCAGCCACTATCTATACGATGTTGGAGAATGAGATTATCCCGCTGTATTATGCCAAGAACAGTAAGGGTTACAGTCCCGAGTGGATTCAGACCATTAAGAACAGTATCACGCAAATCACGCCGTTCTATACGACCAAGCGTATGATGGATGACTATTTCGACCGCTTCTACAATAAGTTGGCTAAACGTCATGCTTTGTTGCAGAAAGACGGTTATGCCAAGGCGAAAGAGATAGCCGCTTGGAAGGAGAATATGGTGGCTCACTGGAACGAGATAGAGGTTCTCAAGATGGAGGTGCCTAACCATAACTTCGATGAGGCGCCTAATGTAGGTGACACGTACAAGTTGCATGTTGAACTGGACACACACAACCTGCACGACAATGGTTTGGGTATTGAGTTAGTCATTATCCGCACTTCGACGCATAACAATGACAAGTTGTATGAAGTTGTTCCGTTGAAGATGACCAAGCAGGAAGGTAGTCATTTGTTCTTTGATACGCAGTACCGCTTGAACTATGCCGGTGGCATGAAGTTTGCTTTGCGTATGTATCCGACGAATGAGTTACTGCCTCACCGTATGGACTTTGCATACGTCCGCTGGCTGTAATAATAGAACGCTGCGCTAAAGAATAGAAAAAGACCTTCCGTTTGGGAGGTCTTTTTTAGTGGAGAGAAGAGAGAGTTGATGGATTAGCGACGGGGTTGAAACCAAGAGATACGGTCGGTAACACAGTGGCAGGGGTAAGATTTCTCTCGCTTATTGAAGATATAGCGTACACCTACTTCTAAACCCACGCTTAACGGATTGGCTTTGCCGGAAAGAACGGGTGTGTGCAGTAGCGATGAATAGTCTGTCATAAAATAGTGTGCGTCTGCCCAACCTGCTTTGTCATTTCGGAAGCCCAAATCATCTTTTCCATCCAACACATACGCGGGCATTAGGCAATAATGAGCGTTGACGCCTATCAGTATTTGCCAGTGCTCCGTTAAGGGTATGCCTACATCCATACGCGCAAAGAGTGCGACCGTGTTTTTGGGACGCAAAGACATAGAGGGCTTGAAATCGGACGTCTCATAAAATCCGTGTGCCGGTATATCCATGGTCAAATCCCATTTCTCGTAATAGCCACGATGTGTAATGTCTCCTTGGGCAGCTGTATGACCTGCTACGGAAATATTGTATTTAGCCCCCAAAGCAAACCACAAGTTAATTTTATGCAGTGGCACACGGAACTGCAAAGATAAGGGTATTTCAACATAGTAAAGGTCCTGTTTCTCACGCCAATTATGCAGATAGGTCCGATGTTCGTAGGGCTCTTTATCCGTATCTATAACGTCCGGGTAATCCAATAGCGTATTCAATTGCGCTCCTCCAGCGTAATGGCGGAAGCCCACTCCCACGCCGATACCTACGTTTTTGTGAAAGAAATAGGAGTAACCCAAGTCAGCACCATAACCGACACCACCGAGGCGCTTGCCGTCAGCCACTTTGTATAGCGTAGCCGAACAACCTGCATCAACGGTTATTTCCAACATGCTCTGCCCATGCAATAGCACGGGCAGAAGCAAGAATAGACATATAGGGAGACTCCTTTTCAGCATCGCACACGGGCGCTTACTCAACCATTATTTTGGTAGTGCGCTTAACCTGTTCGCCTTTAAGAATAAGAACATATACGCCGGATGGGAGTTGCACATCCAAGTCGGCTGTCTTGCCGATGGAGAAGTGCGAGAGTTGTTGCCCAAGAATGGTCAATATATCCACTTCTGCCGACTGATCGGATATTTCTATATGCAACCGCTCACCGCGGCGAACCAATGTCTGCACGCGTGCGTACGTGTCCGCGCTGCGTGGCGTGTCATCAAAGGACAGAGGACAGGTGCGACGTTTCTTACCGCCGGCATAAGTGACTTCAACGAAATACTCATTGGTACCAAAGCCGCCCGGGTTGTATAAATACTGATTGGTCTCGCCCGCAAGCGATATATTATCGCGGAACCACTGATAAGCCACGAACTCGTGTCTGCCATTATCGCAGAACAATACATCTTGCCATTTGCGGTAAACCAAACTGTCCAAGCAACTATCTACCGGCGGCGGCAAAGGACGCTCACAATGGAAAGTGTCGAGGGTGTAGATGAACTCCAACGAATCGCAGCCGTGTACATTGCGCAGAGTGTCTCTAAACTCCCCAACAACGGGGAACGTATGTCCACGCCACGTGTAAGGCATGAGCGTGTCGCAGACGGTAGTATCTACGGTCTGTGTCGTCATCGGTGCGCTAATGGTCAGACGCAGTGTGACAATGCTGTCACAACCGGCGGCGTTGGTGAGGATGACGGTGTCGCCATCAACGGCTTCTTTGCCGTGCCAGATAAAGGGCAGGTCCTGATAGCAGACGTAGGCTACCGTATCGGCTTCGGCGTGGTCGCTGACGATGAGGTGTAAAGTTATCGTGCTATCGCAGCCGTGCGTGGTGAGGGTGTCAAAGACATAGTCACCGGCTTCGGTGCAGACTTTATCTTTCCATCGGAAAGGTAATTGCTTATCGCAAATTGTCTGTGTTTCTTCCCACGTGTCGGACTGATAAACAGTCAGGGGCACTGTGACTATGCTGTCACAACCGGCGGTGTTGATGAGGATGATGGTGTCACCGTCGGTGGCTTCCTTGCCGTGCCAAATAAAGGGAAGGTCCTGATAGCAGATATACGCGGTTGTATCTGTCTCGGCGTGGTCGCTGACGATGAGGTGTAAGGTTATCGTGCTATCGCAGCCGTGCGTGGTGAGGGTGTCAAAGACATAGTCACCGGCTTCGGTGCAGACTTTATCTTTCCACAAGAAAGGCAATTGCTTATCGCAAATAGTCTGTGTTTCCTCCCTCGTGCCGGACTGATAAATAGTCAGATGTAGCGTGACAATACTGTCACAGCCCACTGTGTTGGTGAGGATGATGGTGTCGCCATCGGCAGCCTCTTTGCCGTGCCAGATAAAAGGCAGGTCGTTGTTGCAAACATACGCTGTAGTATCGGAGCCTGAAGGATATTTCAGTGTGAACTGAAGCGATGAATAAATACTGTCACAACCTAATTTAACCGTCCAAATGGTATCAAAAATCAGTGTATCGGTCTCTATCAAATGTCCTTTCCACACAAAGGGAATGATAGTACATGAAGAAGTATCTTTGAGTTGCTCTTCGACGGGTTCTGCACTAACTTGTAGGTTAAGGATATGATAGATGCTATCTATTCCCCAGATAACGGAGAGCGTTGTATCGCGGTATATATCTGTCTTGGTGAGTTGTTTTCCCCGCCACTCAACTGTTGTGCCGAAGCAGACTACTGAATCAATAGAATCGGTAATAGGTATCAATGGCATCGGGTTAAGCGGGATAGAGTCTTTAGACGGCTCCGGCGGACAAACCGTTAGAGTCTTAGAGATAGTCTTTGCGCAACTCAAATCAGCATTGCCGGCTTTGAGTGATATGGTATATTCCCCACCCTCGGTATAAACGATGTAAGGCAGATTGGGGTCAGTAGATGTGCGTCCGTCACCGAAGTCCCACAGCACGCCCTCGCAAGGTGTTTTAGTGTAAGGCACTAAACGCTCCTGCATATAACTGAGATTGTTCAAATAAACCGTGTCAGCCGTCTCACCACAATGGATGTCGTAGTCAAAGATGGTGTGAGCATCTACAACAGTGTATGGAATAGATAGTTCCCCACAAGCGCCATGAATCGTGCAGTAATAACTGGTTATGTTCCATTCCCCTTGCACAACCAGTGGCTCATTTGCACCCATCAAAGATCCTTGTGGACTGCCCTTGTGCCATTCATAGTTAGTAAATCCGGTAGGCGCTTCCAATGTGACATTATCACAGGTAGAACAAATTTGTTTGCCTTTTATATAATCTCTGGCAAAACAGTTGAAAGCCACATATATCTCACTTGTGCAATTAGCGGTAGAACATGTATTCGCAAATGCTTCAATTGTTATCTTTCTTCCTATATACGCGGATAAATCATATAATTGTACTGACCATGGACAATAGTATGTAGTAAAATTAATTCCGCTACTCCAATTTTTACCAGAATTGATAAACTCGGTTGACGCATGTGTCTCGATATCTAATCCGCTATAATCATATTTGCAACCGATAGGAGTCATGTTAGGGTCATATACGCGCAAACCACCAAATACCGGTGAGTGTCCGCCCGAACCTGTTGCCATTTCCACCGCATACCATATTGCTAAATAAGGGGATTCCAAAGTTGGAATGAGTGTAAATAACGCTGCTGAACCACAATGCGGCGTAGAAGTGGTTTCACGTCCTGCATCAATACCATATACTGTCAAAGTAGAATCTGGTGTGTTAGGTAACTTTTGACTATGTGTAGTAGCCGGATCTATGAAAACATAATCCATTGTTTGTGTATCATACGGAGCACCATAACCACCATGATACCCTATTACACTCACTTCACACTCACCCCAAGCCAATGTTGGCAGGAGAACAGCCAGTAAGCAATATGTCAGTTTTTGTTTCATTATAGATAGTTTTTTGTCGGTTGACAGTTGACAATGCACAATGCACGGTTATATGACAAAATAAGCGGTAAAAATCGCTTGTATTGGATTTTTACCGCTTAAGTGGGATAAAATAAAGAATATTCTAACCAAATAAGGACTTGTGAGTACCTGTATCTGTTAATACTAATGTCAAATTATGATCATCCTGACGCCAGATAAGCAACCAATCATCCTCAATGTGGCATTCCCACAATCCTGCAAAAACACCATGTAATTGATGAGGTAAATACGACTCTGGTAGACACCCAGAATCTATTAACAAAGCTACTGCATCCCACAACTCTTGCAAGTTTTTTCCTGCAAGTTTGCATCGGTGAACTGATGCCTTAAATTGAGATGAATACCGGATAGTGTACATTACTCCAATTCTTTAATCAATTCTTCTAATGAATTTACTTCAAATACTCGTCCTGCTTCAACATCTGCTAAAGCATTAACTAAAGTACCTGCGTTTTGGAATGTACACCCCAAGGCACGAACAATCGTTTTAAAGCGGCGATTCTCAATATGAGGTACTGCAACGTGATAATAGTCATACGAAACTGCGGACTGCATAATATCCTCCTTTCTTTATCATTTTTGCATTTGCGATGCAAAATTACAGAAAAAAAATGACATACACAAGTATTCAAGCGAAAAAGTTGCGTTTTTCGCTCATTTACGGTAAAAATCCAATATGTCAAAGAACGTCGCGTTCGGCAACCTGACTGCAGGCAGTTAGGCACCGGGGGTAAAGCCACTACCCGGGTTCTCACCTAAGAAAGGTGTCGGGTTTAGGGGATTTCCGGAAGTCGGATATAGCATCGACTCCCTTGCCCCGAGGCAGAACATGTCTGTCTCGGGACGGGAATAGATTCTTCTCATTTCAGTTGTTTACCTTGTGCATCAAAGATGCGGTTATTGATATAAATCATTAAATGGTTGTCGCGAATAACTTTCAGCACCTTGCCATCTACGCCGATGACATTCAAATCGGTCGGCATCGTGCGCGGACTACCGAATTGTACGATATAATCGCTTGTACCCTTGGTCAGATACAACTCATAATCGTCTTCTGCCAAGTTAGCCAAACGCTCTTCGCCTTGCAGCAACCATATTTCATCCGTAGCATCCGCAAAGGCTTGCAAACGATACGTGCCGGCTGCGGGGGCATAGATGCTGACGCTGAACAGAGCCACGCCGTCTTCCATACGCGTATCCTGTGCGCACAGACGTTGACCGTAGCCGTTAGCCCATATATACGCGCCATTGGCATTACCCATCAATTTAGCCACGTCCTTACCAATCACATAACGGTTCTCGGCGTTTTCGGAAGTGGTCAGGAACAAAGCGTCGATGTTCTTGCCTTCGGCATTATTGAGATGCAACTCGCAAGACGGGTCTGCATTCCATACGAGGTAACGTTTACCCGGGTCGGTCTCGTTGTTAGCGGTCAGCGTCATCGTGCCGTTGGCAGAGGTCTGCACGAAGAACGGGCAAGCCATCACAAAGGTGGTGTTGCTCAGCGATTTGGGAATATAACGTCCGGCAGCGTCGCCGTTGTCATATACCTGTGCATAATTGATGTCTGTGATGGTAGCTTTGGAATAGAGCAAGGTGGAGTTGCCTACGGCGTTCCAGCCCTTGTTGATGTCATCCCCTGCGGGGAACTCGGACAAGGAAACGGAAGTAGAGCCGAAAGCGCCTGTTTTCTTGAAGCGCCAAACATTGTCGCTGCCATTGATGCCGAACATATAGAAACGTCCGGCAGTCATCGTGCCTGTGGCTTTATTCATCTTCTCCCAACCGTTGCCGTCCATACCTGTGTAAGAAGCACGGAGGGTACCGTTGTATTCCCAAGCGAGGTAATCGGTAATGTTGGTAGCCTTGGTGCCGTCGTTGTGGTACACACCCGAATTGATATCTACCTCAAACGGAACAGAGATAGCATACCACTTGGCATCCGAAGCGGTGGTTTGGTTGGCTTCCAATTTGATATCTATCCACATTTGTGCGGTGATATTGTTCTCGCCCATTAACTGCGAAGAAATTCCAGTGGTAGCGTTGAGATAGAGGTTATTAAGCGTGAGGGCCGAAGTAACATTTAAAGTAGTACCATAATCTACGGTCATATCGCCCAAGATAGTTTGGTTGTTACCGTCAATGGTGATTGTTTTGCCGGCAGGAAGGGTCACATCTTCGGTCAGTTCACTTAAGAGTTTGAGGTTCGTCTCGTTGGCAGCAAACGCATCTGCAAAAGTAGCGTATGAGCCGTTCTGACCTTGGATAGAGCCGGTAGGAATTTGTGCAAACGAAGCAGTATAGATTTTCTCCTCATGTCCAACAGTACGAGGGTTGGTATTTGTACCATCTTCCCATTGTACGAGGTAATAGCCTTCATCCGGCACAGCCGTCAGGATATAACCGCCAGTAGTAGGTTCAAAGGTGATGGTACCGCAACCGCCATCGGTGATTTCGTTCAAGAGGTTCTTGCCAAAAACAGGCACAACTTTTCCGTCAGCAACGAGGTAGTCCGTTGTCAAAGCCGTTTCGCCATTATTCCATTCGGTGAACGAATTGTACCCCGCAGGATTGAACGTGAGCGAATATGTCATCGGCGTAATGGCAGTACCTGCATCTTTTACGGCTACAGAGACGGTGCCTTCGGCATAGTTGAGCAAATCTGTTTTTACAAAAATGGCTTTATAGACGATATCATCTGTCGGTGATACAGTACGTGGGTTGGTGTTATCACCATCCGCCCATTTGAGGAACTCATATCCGTCTGCCGTGTTAGGCGTAGCGGTTATGGTAAACGTGGCTGTCGTTGTCGTGTAAGGGTCCGGCGAGAAGGTTATCTCGCCTCCTTGTGCCGGTATAGTATATACGGCTTGCAAGCCGGGTTCAACCGCAAAAGCGGTCATACCTACCAGCAAGGCTGCAAATAATATGATTTTCTTTTTCATAAGGCGAAACAATTAAAATTATTTATCCGCAACCAAACGTACCGACATACGGATAGAACCATAATTGCTATAAGAACCATATACCCGAATTGCATTATTCATAGGTGACAGAAAATCAAACACATCGCCACATCTTCGGCTATTGTAGGTATGGCTACTAGTAGAGGTGTAATAATGCCCCTCCGGACTAGTATATGATGTACTACCCATTGTGAAATGCCAACCAACTGCAGGCAAGAACACAACACCTGCTTGGTCTAATACAGCCCAATCTGCCAACGTAAAAGTATTGTATGCCCAATCAGTTTGAGTGTAGTTTAACTTTAAGGTGCGATAAGGCGAATTACCTGTTGTACCATTGCTGCCGGTTTTTACCGTAACACTTACTTGAGTGGCATCCCATTCGTCGGGTAGGATAATAATACCCGTAGCAACCGTGGTGCTACCATCTTTAATCGTAGCTTTTGCCACTTTGGAAGTAGCTCCCGGACGTGCAAATATCAAATAATCCCATTCAGCAGAAGATAATGTACGCCATTGACCGGCTGTGTTACCACCATTCGTAATCGGATTATACACACCCCAATCAAAATTAGTTCCTGCTAAGTCAGCAATAGACACTAAAGCACCTCCATAATAATAATCATTAGCGTTATATGTATATGGGTATACATTTTTATACC
>JAGHSG010000121.1 GCA_018066005.1 Bacteroidales bacterium
AGTAATGGCGGTATGGCGGTGTGGCGGTTTCCGCCATTCCGCCACGACCGCCACTGGGATATGTGGCGGAAAACTCCATAAGAAGGTAATGGAGAAATGGAGAAATTTCTGTTTCTCCATTTCTCCACACAATACATGTGGAGGAATGCCGGAATGGAGGTATTCCGGCAAACCGGCATTCCGGCACTACTATGTGTGGAGGAAAACAAGGACGCGTTGCTCATAGAACGCAAGCGGGGCTTGCTAATAGAACGGGCAAAGCCCTAGTAGAACGCCTTCGGCTAATAGAACGCAAGCGTAGCTTGCTAATAGAACGGCGCAAGCGCCTAAGGCGTAAATGTACTGATAATCCTATTAAATGGACGCGGAAAGGACGCGGAAAGAACGCGGAAATCACGCCCAAATCACGCGGAAAAACAAGGCAAATAGTACGAAAAAAGTACGGAGATCCTTCAGTAATAACTAACCTATAACTAACGTATCACTAAGGTATCGCTAAGGTTAGACACGTGTCAAACCTTAGAATGAACGGCACAAAGTGCCTAATATAACGGGCAAAGCCCTAGTAGAACGCCTCCGGCTAATAGAACGCTGACGCTAAATGAAAGCCGCAAGCGGCTAATGCTTTATCCGTAGACGGTCAAGCAAATTTTGAGGTAATTTTTGCACAAAAATTTGCGTATGCCAAAATAATTTAGTACCTTTGTGGCTGCAAAGGGATTCCTTTTCCCTAATGTGTATGTGGATTATATTGGCTATATTATCGGCGTTATGCCTGGGATGCTATGATGTCAGCAAGAAACGCTCATTGGACGGCAACTCGGTAGTGGGAGTGCTGACGGTAAGTATATGTCTATCCAGCGCCTTGCTGCTCATTCAATGGTTATGCTCACGGCTGATGCCGGAGATGATGGCAGGGACCCTGTTTTATGTGCCTCATGTATCGCTACAAGCACACCTATTAATTATATGCAAGGCAGCCCTTGTTCTGGCTTCCTGGTTATGCGCCTATATGGCACTCAAACACCTGCCGTTGAGTCTGGTGGCTCCCATGCAAGCCACCCGCCCGATGTGGACACTGGTGGGTGCCGTCATCATCTTCAACGAAGTACTGAACGGCTGGCAATGGTTAGGCGTGCTATGTGCGTTAGGCAGCGTACTTATATACTCGTTGGTGGAACGCAAGAAAGATAAACAAACCGTCATAGAACAGAAGACCTACCTTGTATTCCTCATTTTAGGCATCCTTTTCGGCAGCGCCAGCGGGTTGTATGACAAATACCTGATGCGCCAATTAGACCACAATGCCGTACAGGTCTATTATACTTGGTATCAAGCCGTTATGATGGTTATTCTGTGGGCTATGTGCAGCCGACCGGCAGGACACTCAGCACCACATACGGGCGTTTTTAAGTGGCGCCGGGCGATTGTAGGTATTTCCGTTTTCTTGGTATTGAGTGACTTCTTTTATCTGCTGGCTTTGACCGATACAAATTCGCTGATAGCCGTCGTCTCCACCGCCCGAAGGGCAGGAACGGTTATTCCGTTCGTGTACGGCATACTTATCCTGAAAGAACCCCACCCCCAACGCAAGATATGGTGCCTCGCCGGCATCCTGCTCGGACTGGTGTTCCTCCTTATCGGAACGCTATGAGGCATAGAACGCGGAGCTAATTGAACGCAAGCAGAGCTTGCTAATAGAACGGGCAGAGCCCTAATAGAACGGTAGCAAAGCTACCTAAAGGAAGCGAAATAAAAAAATAAATTTGCGTATCTCAATATTTTTTTGTAATTTTGTGCCCGCAAATAATAATGACTTATGATAACGATAGAACAACTGAAAGACGTACAACAGCGCGCAGAGAAACTGAAGCAATACTTACAAATTGACGAAAAACGCGCGCAGTTGGAGGAAGAAGAGTTACACACACAAGCACCCGGATTCTGGGATGACGCCAAGGCTGCCGAAGCCCAGATGCGTAAGGTCAAAGGCATCAAACGCTGGATAGAGGGTTTTGAAGGCGTCCGCTCGGCTACCGATGAACTAGCACTGGCTTTTGATTTCTACAAAGACGAGTTAGTCACGGAGGAAGATGTAGATAACGCCTACTCCACCGCCCTCGCTGCCGTGGAAGACCTCGAGATGAAGAACATGCTGAGTCACGAAGAAGACTCTATGCCTGCCGTACTCAAGATAGTCAGCGGTGCCGGAGGTACGGAAGCACAGGACTGGGCAGAGCAACTGATGCGTATGTATCAGCGCTACTGCGAGAAACATGATTATAAAGTGACGGTCAGCAACTTCCAAGAAGGTGATGAGGCCGGCATAAAAACCGTTACCTTCAATATAGAAGGCGACATGGCATACGGTTATCTCAAATCCGAAAACGGTGTACACCGTCTCGTTCGCGTCAGCCCGTACAACGCCCAAGGCAAGCGCATGACAAGTTTTGCCAGCGTATTCGTAGTGCCCCTCATTGACGACAGCATAGACATACAAGTTGACCCCGCCGGCATCAGTTGGGACACGTTCCGCAGTTCGGGAGCCGGAGGACAGAACGTCAATAAAGTGGAATCCGGCGTGCGCCTGCACTATAAGTTCATCAACGTCCTGACCGGTCAGCCGGATGAGATAGTCATTGAGAACACAGAGACGCGTGACCAGCCAAAGAACCGCGAAAACGCTTTGCGGCACTTGCGTTCGCAGCTATATGAATTAGAATTGGAGAAACGCCGCCAGGCCGCTGCCAAGGTGGAAGCCGGCAAGAAAAAGATTGAATGGGGCAGCCAGATACGCAGTTATGTCTTTGATGACCGCCGCGTGAAAGACCACCGGACAAATTACGAAACGCACAATGTCAATGCCGTGATGGATGGCGATATAGATGCCTTCATCAAATCTTACTTGATGGAATTTCCCGACTGATTTTTATTTAAATCACAAGGTCGTGTGGTGGTTTTTACCGCCAAAAGCCAACTCGTTGGCGGAGCGGACACAACCACTACACACAACCCACTAAGATACTAAGAACACAAAAAGAATAATGCATACAATGATATCATAAAATGACAGAAAACGAATTTCCCGACTGATTTTTATTTAAATCACAAGGTCGTGTGGTGGTTTTTACCGCCAAAAGCCAACTCGTTGGCGGGGCGGACACAACCACTACACACAACCCACTAAGAGACTAAGAACACAAAAAAGGAAAGCATAACGATATAATAAAATGACAGAAAACGAAATATCCAAAATAGTATTTGAATCGTATCAAAGAGTCCTAAAGACCTTAGGTCCCGGATTATTGGAAAAAGCATATCAAACTATTTTGGCATACGAACTTAAGAAACACGGGCTCATAGTAGAAACCGAAGTAGCACTGCCCGTAATATACGAAGATGTCATTTTAGACCAAGCATATCGAGTAGATATATTAGTCGAAAACAAAGTAATTTTGGAATTAAAAGCAGTTGACAAACTAATAGATGTGCATCGCTCACAATTACTGACATACCTACGAATGAGTCATAAAAAATTAGGATTGCTCATCAATTTCGGTAGCCCACTATATGCAGAAAATTTCAAGCGAGTGCTGAATTGCGATAACGTAGCCGAATTAGATAATCCCTAAAGCAGGCAGTTGTGATAAAAAACAAGAAAACCAACAAGATGTTTACCCATTTACACGTACATAGTCAATACTCCGTGCTAGACGGGATGAGTAAAGTTCCGGAGCTCGTCAATAAAGCCATTCGATGCGGTATGCCCGCCATTGCCCTGACCGACCACGGCAATATGTACGGCATAAAAGAACTGCTGGACTATTGCAAAGGCGTCAATAAACAACGCAAAGAAGAGGGATTACCCCCCTTCAAACCCATCGTAGGCGTGGAGGCTTACTGCGCCCGACGAGGACGGCTGAACAAGTCCGACGAAAAAGCCATCAATGGTTGGGGACGCGAATATATCATCGACCGAAGCGGATGGCACCTTATTCTGCTTGCCAAGAACATGGTCGGTTATCACAACCTGTGCAAGATAGTCAGTGCCGGATTTATGGACGATGCCTACTACTACAGTCCGCGTATTGACAAAGAGTTATTGGAGCAGTACCACGAAGGAACCATTTGCTCCAGTGCCTGCCTCGGTGGCGAACTGCCACAAAAAATAATGAACACCCAAAGTCGGTTGACAGCTGTGCTTCCGAGCACTCCGGTAAATGCACAACGCACGGTGGATGAGCAGGTGGCAAAAGGGTTATACAACGAAGCCGAGGAAGCGATTCTATGGTTCAAGAACCTCTTTGGCGAAGATTATTACATTGAACTGCAACGCCACGAGACCCAGAAACCCGGTGGCGACCAAGAAGTTTATCAGAAGCAGTGTCAAGTCAATCCCGTTCTCATCGCCCTTGCCCGCAAACATAACATACGACTCATCGCCACCAACGATACCCACTTCGTAGAAGAAGAGCATGCCGAGGCACATGACCGACTCATATGTCTCTCCACTAACCACTACGTAGATGATGTCAACCGTATGCACTACACCAAGCAGGAGTGGCTCAAATCGCCCGAAGAGATGACCGCTATTTTTAGCGATATACCCGAGGCCTTGGACAACACCCAAGAGATTGTGGACAAAGTGGAGATATACGATATTGACCACGAACCTATCATGCCTCTCTTCCCCATTCCCGAAGATTTCGGTACGGAGCAACAATGGCGCGAGAAATACACACCGGAGCAACTCATTCAGGAGTTTACGACCGACGAGAACGGCGAGAATCCCCTACCCCAAGACGAAGCGGACAAGAAAATAAAGAAACTGGGCGGTATAGACCGTCTCTACCGCATCAAATTTGAAGCCGACTACCTCAAACACTTAACCATGATAGGGGCAGCCAAACGTTACGGCGACCCGCTATCCAAAGAGGTAGAAGACCGCATCCGGTTCGAGTTGCACGTCATGAAGACAATGGGCTTCCCCGGGTACTTCCTGATTGTGATGGACTTTATACGCGGTGCCCGGGAAGAGTTGGGCGTCAGCGTAGGTCCCGGCCGTGGTAGCGCTGCCGGTTCGGTAGTGGCTTATTGCTTACACATCACCGACCTCGACCCCCTCAAATACGACTTGCTGTTTGAGCGTTTCCTCAATCCCGACCGTATATCCCTGCCGGATATAGATACCGACTTTGACGATGCCGGACGCGGTAAAGTGCTGGATTGGGTCAGCAAGAAATACGGCGAGACGCACGTGGCCCATATCATCACTTACGGTACGATGGCCACCAAATCGGCTCTTGCCGACGTTGGGCGTGTGCAACGTGTTCCTTTGCAGACGGTCAACGATATCAAAAAACTCGTGCCGGACGCTTTCCCCGAGCATGTCAAGGATGCCAAAGGCAAGCCGCTGAAAGTTAACCTCAAGAACTGCTACCAGCATGTGGATGAACTCAAACAACTGCTCAACGGCAGCGATGCCGACATACGCGAGATGCTCACCTACGCCGAACAACTGGAAGATACCATTCGTCAAGTGGGTATTCATGCGTGTGGCGTTATCATTGGAGCCGATGACCTGACCAAGTTTGCCCCCCTATCGTCTGTGGAAGACAAAGAAAGCAAGAAACGTGTCCTCGTTACCGAATATGACGGTCACGTTGTGGAGAGTGTCGGACTGATTAAGATGGACTTCCTCGGACTGAAAACGCTGACTATCATTAAAGAATGTTTGGCTCAAATCAAGCGTGCCAAAGGTCTTGACATAGATATAGACCATATACCTCTGGATGATGCAGAGACCTATAAACTGTTCTCCGAAGGCAAAACGGTAGCCGTGTTCCAATTTGAGTCGGCAGGTATGCAGAAATACCTCCGTGACTTGCAACCCAACGTCATTACCGACCTCATTGCCATGAACGCCCTCTATCGTCCGGGACCGTTGGAGTACATCCCCACCTTTATCAAACGTAAAAAAGGCGAAGAAGCGGTCACCTACGACGACCCCGACATGGAAGAATACCTGAAAGATACCTACGGTGTAACCGTTTATCAGGAACAGGTCATGCTGCTCAGCCGCAAGTTAGCCGGCTTCACCCGCGGTGAGAGCGATACCTTGCGTGAAGCCATGGGTAAGAAGAAGAAAGACGTGCTGGCGAAGATGAAACCGCAGTTCATTGAGCAAGGTAAGGAACGCGGACACGACCCCAAGATTCTTGAAAAGATATGGCACGACTGGGAGGCCTTTGCATCCTACGCCTTCAATAAGTCGCACGCCGCCTGCTACGCGTGGGTGGCTTATCAGACCGGCTACCTGAAAGCCCACTACCCTGCCGAGTTTATGGCAGCCAACTTGACTGTTGCCAAAGATGATATTACGACCGTTACCAAGTATATGGACGAGTGTCGCAGTCTCGGTATAGATGTGTTGGAACCCGATGTCAACGAGTCTGACCTCAACTTCACCGTCAACACACAGGGTGCCATCCGATTCGGTTTGGGCGGTATCAAAGGTGTGGGCGAAGGTGCCGTAGAAGCCATCTTGACAGAACGCGAGCAAAACGGTAAATACACCAGTATATTCAATTTCTTGGAACGTGTCAACCTGCAAGCCTGCAACCGCAAGACGGTGGAGAACCTGGCTAAATGCGGCGCTCTGGACTGCTTCCAAGGTATTTATCGGGAGCAGATTCTCGGTCAGAATGACAAAGGCGAAGATATGTTGGACGTGCTGATGCGTTATGGCAATAAATACCAAGCAGACAAACAGCAACAGCAAAACACCCTGTTTGGCGACATGGAAGGCGGTATCGAGATACAAAAACCCGAACTACCCAAAGCGCCGCACATGACGACCATTGAGCGGCTGAATATAGAGAAAGACCTCATCGGTATTTACCTTAGCGCACACCCCTTGGACGAGTATGAGTTTGAAGTGCGACACATGGGAACGATACACACCGACGAACTCAAATGGCTGGACCAACACAAAAAAGAGATTGAGATAACCAAGCGGGACGGTAGCAAAGCCTCCAAACGCCGTATCTGTCTCGCGGACTGGCAAGGTGTTACCGAAGAAACAGAAAACGAAGAGGGCGAGACGATCTCAGTCAACGTACATGACAGAATGAAAGAAATTCTGGAGAGGCACCTCAATTCACCTGCCCGTTTGTGCGGTCTGGTAACCGTGGCGGAAGAGAAAACGGGTCGAAGTGGCATTCCTTACGGCAACTACGTAATTGAAGACTATAACGGCAGTTATAATTTTGCCTTATTCAGAGAGCAATATCAGCAAATGGCCCCCGTTCTCAAACCCAATGTCTATGTCTATCTGACCGGCTCGTTGCAACAGGCAGGGAAAGACCGCCAGTGGTTCAAGGAAAAGCCCTTGGAAGAGGCAGAATTTGAATTTGTTATCAAGCAGGTTGAGTTGCTGCAAGAGGTGCAGGATAAACACATGGAAGAACTGACTATCATGCTGCCTATTGAACAAGTGACGCAGGAACTGATTATGGACTTAACGGAAACAATCAAAAAGCATCCGGGAAAAGCCTTACTCAAAATAGAGATTCATGATCCAAGTGAGAAGAACATTATCCACTTCACATCCCAATCCTACACCGTTCATGTGGATAAGGAGTTCTATCACCGGCTCAAAGTCAAAAAGTCGGAAGGTGTATTAAATTTCAGTAACAAATGATACTTATCTTTTCAGCCCCTTCGGGAGCAGGCAAATCGACATTAGTTAATTATCTTCTCAATAGTCGTAACGACCTTGAGTTCTCGGTTTCTTGCACCACCCGCGCGCCTCGTGGTCAAGAGCAAGATGGGCGAGAATACTATTTTATCAGCAACGACGAGTTTCTTCGCCGTATTCAGAACGATGAATTTGTAGAGTACGAGAACGTGTATGCAGGTACGTACTACGGCACGTTAAAGTCCGAAGTAGAGCGGATTGAGAAGAAAGGACACCACGTTATTTTTGACGTAGATGTCAAAGGCGGCATCAACCTCAAGCATTATTTTGGAGACCGTGCATTAAGTATCTTTGTGGCTCCGCCCAGCATAGAAGAACTGCACAAACGACTAATCGGACGTGCCACGGATAGCCCCGAGAAGATTCAGGAACGTGTAGCCAAAGCAGCCACCGAGTTGCTCGACCAACCACAGTTTGATACAACCATCGTGAACGATGACCTGAATCGTGCCAAACAGGAATTGATACAAAAAGTAAGCGATTTCTTACTGTAATCGTTCCGTAAAATACAACGAGTCTTGCGCTTCGTCCGTTTGGATGAGGCGCAAGTCGTTTAATATGCGCTCCGGATGCACCACACCCGTTTCCCAAAAATCGTTGGCACCGGTATCCGTCGTGCGTTTCATAAAGTGATATACTCTACCCGACTGAAAAGCGTGCAACCACGTATGTTTTTCATCGATGAGCCGCAGTTCATCCAACGTCTTAACCTGCACACCAACCCAGACATCCGCATCCATAAACTCGCGCAACACCTGTTCGGTAGTCAGCGGAATAGATGTCTCGCGCCGGTCATCGGCATAACGATACGTATATCCGGCATCGCTGAATAGTTGCCCCATGAACGTTCCTCCCGCAGGTACATACCACGTTCCCCGAAAATCCTGACCGGAGAGAATGGAAGGATGCGCCGCTGAATCGGCTATTGATGCGCCACTGACGTGGCTAATGATGGATTGATGAATGGAATCATATTGCGTACAGACCGCATCAAAAATGCTGTCTGCCTCTGCCAGTTTACCAACCAGCGCCCCCACTACACGAATCCACTCGGCACGAGCCAAAGGTGTCGTCTCGTTCCATTCATTGATATAAATAGTCGAAAGTTGAGCGTCAAAAGTCGAAAGTTTTTGATTGGCATCGCCTTGTGCATACGTAGATAGCAAAACGGCATCGGCATGAGACAGCAACAGACGCTCCTTGTCCAACGACATACTGTTGCCCAAATCGCGCACGCTGTCGGATAATGGCGTATAAACCAGTTTTTTATCACTGACAGCAACCAACCGATTCAACGCTCCTAACTCATTCAGGAAGCCCACATGCGTACACGAATTGCACGCCAGACGCTGATACGGTTGCGTTATGATATATTCCCCCATAACCTGTCCTTTATTCCAAGGCGAATAGACACGCACCACGACCGCCGAATCGCTTTGCTCAATGGCAAAGCCGGTGGCGTAACGGTTGCCCGGTTGAACGGCACTCGGAGAGGAAGAAGTGGTGCAAGCCGTCAATGCCAACACCACTCCTATTATATATATAAAATGTTTAAAGTACATTCAGCACCTGCTCCTTGATTTGCTCAAGAATATCCTTCATTTGCACATCCAATATCTGCATCTCGCTTTGGTTACTCTTGCTGCCTAACGTGTTAATCTCACGTCCCATCTCCTGTGCAATAAAGCCAAGTTTCTTACCGACACCGGCACCCTCCTCCTGCATGGTCTCGCGGAAGTATTTAATATGGTTTTTGAGGCGCACTTTTTCTTCGGTAATATCCAATTTCTCCAAATAATAGATCAGTTCGGCTTCCAGACGGCTCTGGTCGTATGCCACACTAACTTTCTTGTCGGTTATACTGCCTTTCTGCTCACTTATCTTGCTCAGATTATCCATCAGTCGTCCCCGAATTGTTGCTATACGGTCTTTCTCGTAAGGTTCCACTTCTGCCAACAGCCGTGCTATGCCGTCCAATTTCTCGGTGAACATCTTCTCCAAAGCGGCACCTTCTTGCACACGGAACGCACGAAAAGCCGTCAGGGCTTCGTTAATAGCCTGCTGCAACAAGCCCCACTCTTCGTCTGTCACGCTCTCCTGCGCGGTAGTCTGCTGCAACACGCCCGGAATACGCAGAATAGCCGCCATAATGTTTTGATTACCGGGCATATTCAAGGAACTTTGCAAGTCTGTCAATTCCTTATAATAATAAGCAAAGGCCTCTTTATTGATGGGAGTCAAACCTTGTGTTGCACCTTCGGAAGCACCATTGTCCACCGTATAAATGTTTACGTCCACTTTACCGCGTTCCAGGGGGGCTGTCAGCAGGGCACGGATATCCGGCTCTTTATCCCGAAACAAAGGAGCCACTTTGAGGGTCAAATCCAACTGTTTGCTGTTCAAACTGCGTATTTCCACAATCGTCTTGTGGTCGGCAAAATTGTACTCGGCTTTGCCATAGCCCGTCATAGATAGTATCATTTTCCTATACAGAATTTACTAAATATATTGTTCAGCACCTCTTGTGAAGTTATTTGTCCCGTTATCTCGCCCAACGCATTCAAGCAGTCCTGCAAATCTTCACTTAACCACTCCCCGCTCAATCCGTTTTGCATGCCGTCCTGCACTTTGCGAATAGCAGCCAAAGCGCGACATAAGGCTTCGTAATGGCGCACGGAAGAGATGATATTGCCTTCTGTTTGCAGTTTGCCGGCCGCTTCAACCAAGTATTGTTTCAGAGCGGATATATCGCCCTGCTTGGCAGAAACGCACAACTGACCGGGGACACGATGCAGGTCGGCTTTGTTATACACATGCACCACTTTTTCCCCTTGCATGGTTTCTTCGGGGCAGGTGGCATCAATCACTTCCAGGATAATCTGTGCTTGCTCAATGGCCTTTCGGCTTCTCTCAATGCCTTGTTTTTCAATCACATCATTCGTCTCGCGCAGCCCAGCCGTATCTATCAAGCGGAAGAGTACTCCCTCAATGACTAACGTCTCCTCTATCGTGTCACGCGTCGTACCGTGTATATCGCTCACAATAGCGCGGTCTTCGCCCACAAGGGCATTCAGCAAGGTCGATTTACCGGCATTTGTCTTGCCCACAATAGCGACGGGGATACCGTTTTTGATGGCATTGCCGGTCTTGAAAGACTCCGTCAGAGCAGTCAGTTTATGCTCTATCTGTTCGGCTAATTGCTTCAGTTCGCTCCTATCCGCAAACTCCAAATCTTCGTGGTCGCCAAAGTCCAGTTCCAGTTCCAGCAGCGACGTCAGGCACAGTAGGTGTTCACGCAAGGTAGCCAATTCACCGGACACACCGCCACGCAGTTGTTTAAGGGCTAATTCCTGCTCCGCTTGCCTCTGTGCAGCAATCAAATCGGCCACCGCTTCTGCCTGCATCAAGTCCATCTTGCCGTTCAGGAAAGCCCGTTGCGTAAACTCCCCTGCCCGGGCAGGACGAGCACCCAAATCAATCAACCGACGTTGTATCTCCTGCTGAATAACCAAACTGCCGTGGCAACTCAACTCCACC
>JAGHSG010000075.1 GCA_018066005.1 Bacteroidales bacterium
TGCAATCCGACAAGATGTCCGGATGTTCCATTGTGTTGATTACACCGGATGGCGAACGCACCTTTGCTACCTACCTGGGTGCCGCTGCCGACCTGCACGCCGATGATATACAAAAGAATGTCTTCACAGGTTATGATATCTTCCATATCGAGGGCTATCTGGTGCAGGACCATGAGTTGATTGAGAAAGCCATGCGTCTTGCCAAAGAGTCGGGGTGTATGGTATCCTTGGATTTGGCATCGTACAACGTGGTGAATGAGAACCACGCTTTCCTGAAAGATCTGGTGCATAAATACGTGGATATTGTATTCGCCAATGAGGATGAGAGTTTTGCCTATACCCACCTTAATGCCGAGGAATCGGTGCAGAATATTGCTCAACAATGTGACATAGCAGTCGTTAAAGTCGGTAAACGCGGCAGTTATGTGCAACAGGGCGATAAACGTTATCAAATAGGTGCTATCACTACGGCTTGTACCGACTCCACCGGTGCCGGTGACTTGTACGCAGGTGGCTTCCTGCACGCGCTGAGCGACGGCTTTGATATTCGTCGTTGTGGTGAGATAGGTACGATAGCAGCCGGACGTGTCGTCGAGATAATAGGTACTAAATTGAGTGAAGAGACGTGGGACGAGATACGTCGTATTTGCGCTTTGTATCGCGGATTCCTGATGAAATATAATGTCGAAAATTAAGGTCTTATATCAATACCTGATAGCCTTGCCCATCTTGGTGGCATTAACCTTGGCGTGTGCCATTATCACCATATTGTGTATCCCGTGGAAGAACAGTTGGTGGTTAAATGCCATTCAGCGTTTTTGGGCAAAATCTTTCTGTTGGCTTTACTTTGTGCCGGTTTCGGTGACGGGAACGGAACATGTCCGCAAGAGACAGAGTTATGTATTTGTCAGTAACCATCAGTCAATTTTTGATATTTTCACCATCTATGGCTGGTTGCCTGTGGTGTTCAAATGGCTGATGAAAAAAGAAGTCGGGCAAATACCGTTGGTCGGCTGGGCTTGCAAAGCAGCCGGACATATTTGTGTGGATAGAGGGCATGCCAAGGCGGCTATGGAGAGTTTGCAAGCGGTGGAAAAAGAGTTGGTGGATGGTGTCTCTACGGTTATTTTTCCTGAAGGGACTCGGTCAGAAACCGGTGAGATGGGACGATTCAAACGCGGGGCTTTCCAGATAGCGTGGGACTTGGGTCTGCCCATTATCCCTATTCGGTTGGAGGGTTGCTATGAAGTGATGAATCGTCATGCCAAGACGGTGACGAGTCATCCCATTCACATGACTATCTTCCCCGAGATGGACTTGCATCAATACGCATCCATAGAGGAGGCCATTGAGCAGGTGAGAAATATTATTAAGGGTTGACGATTGACAATTGACAATGCACGATGAAGAAAATAGGTGTATATATTTGTCTTTTATTACTATGCGTACCAATCCATGCGCAGTCATCGATAGATAAACTAATCAATACCAACGCTTGCAAGTGGGCAAACGTCAGTGTGTCCGTGCGCAAGTTGAGTACAGGTGAGGTGGTAGATAGTTACCGCTCGGGTAATCTGATACCCCCTGCTTCAACCATGAAACTGATTACCACCGCCACTGCGTTGGAGTTGTTGGGAAATGATTACCGCTACCAAACACAGTTGCAATACACCGGCAAGATTGAGAACGGCGTGTTGAAAGGTGATTTGTACATCATCGGTCAGGGTGATCCGACCTTGGGCGGTAAGGACTGGGGCGGCAATGCGTTCTTGAAACAATGGTCACAAGTCATCCGCAAGGCCGGTATAACGAAGATAGAAGGAAAAGTAATCGGGGACTGCTCCTATTACGACGGGGATGCCCTTAATCCGGGTTGGCTTGCCGAAGATATAGGTAATTATTATGCTCCGGGTGTTTTTGCCATTGCGTATATGGACAACACGTTGAATATCCAACTCAAGAGCGGTGCCATCGGCTCGGTGGCCAGTGTGGTCAGTACGCATCCTACCATCCCCGGGCTGACTTTCGAGAATCATATCCGTTGCACGCAGATTGATTATGACGGGGCTTACGTGCACGGCTTGCCTTATCAGAATTGTCGCTACCTGACAGGCGCTATTCCGTCTAATGTGGGTATCTTTGGCGTCAGGGGAGACATACCCAATCCGTCATTGCTGTTGGCACAACACCTGACAGCACGTCTGCGTGTAGATGGTGTGGAGGTGCGTGACTCGGCGTCTTATCTGTCTGAGAGCGACCGAAAAGCGAAGACACCTTTATATACATATTATTCGCCTACGTTGGCGCAGATTGTGGAGCAGACTAATCTGCATTCCATCAACCTGAATGCCGAGATGATTTTTCGCAATTTAGGTGCGCAGCGGGGTGTGCCGTGTACTGTTCATAACGCTGCCGAGGTGATGAAACAGTTTTGGAAGAACAGGGGAGTGGATTTATTCACGGCGCAGATTTTGGACGGCTGCGGCTTGGCACCGCAGAATGGCATCAGCGCCGACCATTTCGTTAACCTACTGATGTATATGGCCAAGAGCAAGGAGAAAACGGCGTTTATGTTGTCCCTGCCGACCAGCGGTAAGACTGGAACGCTCAAATCAATGCTTGTCAAGACCGAATTGGAAGGCAAAGTGCATGCCAAATCGGGTACGATAAAAGGAACGCGCAACTATGCCGGATACATAGACATGCCCCATGGAGATAAATTAGTCTTTGCCGTGCTGGTCAATAGTTCAACGGCAACGGGCGTCCAGATACGAAGTGCCATAGAGAAATACCTGTTGGATGTTTATCGAAACAATAAATAGCACCAATGATTACCTTAAGCAGCACCCTGACGAGACGGTCGTCCGGACGGCTTTTCAGACGGCAGGCAGAGGGCAGCAAGGCAATGGTTGGGAAAGTGAACGGGGACAGAATCTGCTCTTTTCGACGCGGCTAAAAACTTCACTCCCTGCCGATGAACAGTGGACAATCAATATGCTGGTGTCGGTGGCATTGTATAAAACGATCCACGCTAAACTCTCCACGCTAAACGCTAAACTATCCATCAAGTGGCCGAATGATTTGTATTGGGGCGATAAGAAATTGGCGGGCATACTGATTGAACATACTTTGAGTGGGGGGCGCATAGCCGATTCGATAGTAGGTATCGGGCTGAACCTCAATCAGACAATGTGGCGTAGTGATGCACCTAACCCTATCTCATTGAAGCAGATAACGGGGGAAGAGTACGATGCCGAACACATGATGCAGGCGTTCCTGAAGGAATTGGCGGACCTTATGGCTAATGTTTCTTATCTCAAGCAGGAATATATGTCTGCGCTCTATCGCCGAGAGGGCTGGTTTTGGTGGGAAGAGCGGGAAGTGAGCACGGCGCCCACCATGAACGGACAACGAACGGAACAGTCCTTTGAGGCACGCATAGCGGATATTACAGAGCATGGTGAATTGGTGCTGCAAACGCGGGACAATCAATTACGAACATATCATTTTAAGCAAATTAAATACATACTATAATATGAAAAGCATTATCATCACCGGCGGAGCCGGATTTATTGGAAGTCATGTGGTACGTTTGTTTGTGAACAAGTACCCCGAGTATCGAATTATCAATGTGGATAAACTGACCTATGCAGGTAATTTGGCTAACTTAAAGGATATTGAGAACAAACCCAATTATCGCTTTGTGAAGGCTGACATCTGCGATTTTGATACCATCTATGCCTTGATGCAGGAGGAGCAGGTGACGGGTGTTATTCATTTGGCAGCCGAGAGTCACGTAGATCGCAGCATCAAAGACCCCTTCACCTTTGCCAAGACCAACGTGATGGGTACTTTGAGTATGTTGCAGGCCGCCAAACTCTATTGGGAATCTCTGCCCGAGAAATTTGAGGGCAAGCGTTTCTACCATATCTCCACCGACGAGGTATATGGCGCGTTGGAGATGACGCATCCGGAGGGTATCGAACCGCCCTTTACCACGACCGCTTCGTCTGCCGAACACCATTTGGCTTACGGTGACAAGTTCTTCACGGAAGATTTGAAGTACATGCCTCATAGTCCGTATAGTGCTTCTAAGGCAAGCAGTGACCATTTTGTGCGTGCTTTCCACGACACCTACGGCATGCCGACTATTGTGACCAACTGCTCCAATAACTACGGTCCCTATCAGTTCCCCGAGAAACTTATTCCGCTGTTCATCAACAATATCCGTCACCGCAAACCGCTGCCTGTTTATGGCAAGGGCGAAAACGTGCGTGACTGGCTCTTTGTGGAAGACCACGCCCTTGCTATTGACTTGATTTTCCACAAGGGTAATGTGGCAGATACCTACAATATAGGCGGTTTTAACGAGTGGAAGAATATAGATATTATCAAAGTGCTGATTAAGACGGTGGATAAACTGTTAGGTCGTCCCGAAGGAGCCGATATGGATTTGATTACGTATGTTACCGACCGTGCCGGACACGATATGCGTTATGCTATCGACTCCACCAAACTGCAACGTGAATTAGGTTGGGAACCGTCTTTGCAGTTTGAGGAAGGTATCGAGAAAACCGTCCGCTGGTATCTGGATAATCAGGCATGGATGGATAACATCACTTCGGGCGAGTACGAGAAGTATTACGAGGATATGTATAAGAATCGGTAAGTTGGTGAATCGGTGAATCGGTGAGTCGTACGAACAAATAAAAAGGGCTGTCATTGCTGACAGCCCTTTTTTATGTATAGGGTAATCTTAGAGTTCTGCACCCATCAGATTGAAGGTCTTGTTATTCTTGAAGATAACAACATGACCGTTAATCAGAGCTTTGCGGATAGCGGTGTTAGCATTGATGCGATACAGACCGGTAGCAACAGGAGCATAGCTCAATGTCATTGTACCATCTTCAGCGATGTCGAGTGTGAACTCATATTCGCCGGCGTAAACACCCATCTTCTCAGTACCGGTAGCCAGAACGATAGCAGAGGT
>JAGHSG010000100.1 GCA_018066005.1 Bacteroidales bacterium
TGCGCTTCCGTAACGACAAATTCAAGGGCATCGTATTCGCCGTTAGCACCCTGCTTGCCGGTGAGCCAATGGGACACGGGTTCCAACTCGGATTGATAGAGGGCATCGGCTGTGGGGCGGACCTGGAAGATAATGGCATTGATGCCGAGCGATTGCAAGGAGTCCAGCAGGAACAGCATCTCCTGTTGCTGCAGTTGCGGTTGCCCGATGGCTTGTGAGGATGGCCAGTCGATATTGGCTACCGAGGCAATCCACGCACCGCGGAAGGAAGGTGCGCCCTGCAAGGGCGCCGTTGTGAATGTTGAATTAAGAATTATGAGCAGGAAGAGCAAAAAGACGCTATGTTTTTTCATTGGATAACTCCTTTCTCTACGTGAAAAATACGGGCATCGGTATTGCCGAGCAAGTTGGTCAAGTGTTGACGGTCCGTATCGGTGATAAATATCTGCCCGAAGCGTTCGGAACGAACTAACGAGATGATGCGCTCCACACGTTCCGAATCAAGTTTGTCGAAGATATCATCAAGGAGGAGAATCGGTGAATCGGTGAATTGGTGAACCGGTGAATCGGTAGATAGATAGAGTGCTTGTGCCAGTTTCATGGCAAGGAGGTAGGTTTTTTGCTGTCCCTGACTGCCTACACGTTTGAGGGGGTAGTCGCCTAACAGCATCTCCAATTCATCTTTATGCACGCCTTGGGACGTCCATCCGAGGATGAGATCGCGCTGACGGGTACGCACAAAAGCTTCCGGCAGATTGCGGTCTTGCAGTTGGGATATATAGCGTAGAGAGACCTGTTCGTTGCCTCCGGCTATCTCGTTATAGACAGATTGAAAGATAGGGATAAAACGCTCAATAAACTCGGACCGTTTTTGGTAGATATACTCTGCCAACGGCGTCATTTGTGCTTCAAGCACTTCGAATAAATCCTACGGAATATCCGTGGCTTCGGCATATTGTTTGAGCAGGGCGTTGCGTTGTTTGAGCAGGGCATTGTAAGTGGTCAAATGCTCTATATAGGTCTTGTCCTGCTGCGAGATGACCACATTAAGGAAGCGGCGTCGTTCGTCGCTGCCTTCGGCAATCAGTTCGCTATCTTCGGGACAGACCATAACCAGCGGGATAAGTCCGATATGGTCAATGAGTCGTTTGTAGTCGGTTTTGTCCAAACGGAACTGCTTTTTCACGCCCCGTTTGAGTCCGCAGGACACTTGGACGGTTGACGGTTGACAGTTGACGGTTGATGGTTGATAGTGCCCCTGCACGAGTGCCATATCGGCATTGTGGGTGATGTTTTGGCTATCCACGATATTGAAGGCGGACTTGGTAAAACTAAGCAGATAGATGGCATCCAGGATATTGGTTTTGCCCTGACCGTTCAAACCGATAAAGCAGTTGAGTTTATCCGAAAAAGTCAAGTCCGCTTCGCGGATGTTCTTGTAATTTAATATAGATAATTTACGTAAAATCATTTCCCATTTACCGCTGCAAAGTTAGTAAAAAAAAATGACGTGTGCAAATTTTTTTATGTTTTGCACACGCCATTGGGTGATTTTAAGGATATTTTCTATCCTTCGATGATATTATGGGCAAAATCTTCCAATTCGGTACTGGAAATACCGATGCGCTGACTAATCAATTGCCGACGGCGGTAAAGAGTACGCTTTTCCATTTTAATCAGGTCACAAATCTCCTCGTTGGTCATATCTATGCCGAGCAGGCAGATGACGAGCATATCTAACTCGGTGAGTTGCGGATAGCGGTTCTGAATAGCGTTGTATTCGGTGGCATAGATAGATTTAATCTCTTCGCCCAATTCGAGGACGTGCTCTTGCTTGTAGATGACAGATGCGATGAGTTCGTCCTTTTGCTTGCGGAGCCGGTTGGTACGTTGAGTGAGGTTGATTTTTTCTTTAACCTTATCCAGCAGTTTCTCTTGCAGTTTGGACTCGTTGAGTTGCTTCATGTGTAATTGCAATTCGAGGGCTTGCTTTTTGATTTTGTTGTACTTATGAAACAGAATCAAAAAGAGGGTTCCTAAAAATATAATGACAGTAAAAATCCAAATCACAGATCCCAACAATAGTGTTATATCCAGATTTTCCGGATCTAATGTTGTTGTGTTTGTGTATGTGTATGTGTTTAATAGTTCTTCCATAGTTGTAATTATTTAGCGGTTATGTATTGTTGAATATATTGGTTTAGTTCTTTTGCGTGGTTTTGAACGCGCAAAACATACTCTTTTCCGTCGATGGTAAGTACCAATTTTTTGGAATGGAAGGAGAGAAAAATCTTGTCTAAGAGGACAACTTTGGATATTTTGTCCAAAGGAATGGTCGTTTCTGCCGTGGGAATAAAGAAACAATATTCCTTGACATAAAGTTTGTCTTCACGAATTTGGTACTGATTCCTAAACAAAGAAATGTTGTAAGGGAAAAATACCACAAAGAGAATGCACCACCATGAAAAGGGATACAAAAAATAATTGTATTGAAGTAATGTTTCTACCTTGTCTCCATGTATGCATATATAACATACATGAATAAAAAAGAAGAATAAGAAAGTAATCAAGAATACCCCGACACATAGTCCGAGCATCTTAAAAACAAATCGCTTGGAGCGAAATGAATTACTGAAATCAATAACAGTTGTTTGCATATTAAAATTATAATCCCCAAAAGTATGCATACTATCTTGGTGGGGCATCACAAGATACTAAGGATTTGAGTACGAAATCGAACGCTCTTGATAGGTTCGCAAGTCACCTGAAATCGACTGCAAAGGTACTACAATATTTGTGAAAAATGCAAATAAATAAGTACTAAAAATAGCAGTATGTCACTTGTGTAACTTGTTAATTATAAGCGTTGTCAAAAAATGCCACTACTAAAGCAATACCAAAGATAAGTCCCAAAAGACAGAAATCCACGATTTTTATGCAAAATCATGGATGTCTTGTTCGGATATTTCGTCACCGGCGAGGATGATAAGTCGCTCTATGACGTTGCGTAATTCGCGTATATTGCCGGGCCAGGTGCGTTGCTGTAATGCCGTGATGGCTGCGGCTGAGAAAGTCTTGACTTTGGTACCTTGTTCGGCACAAATCTGTTGCGCAAAATAGTTCACCAACAGCGGAATATCTTCCTTGCGTTCGTCCAATGCCGGCACATGAATAGGTATGACATTCAAGCGGTGGAAGAGGTCCTCGCGGAAATTGCCTTTGGCTATCTCGTCGGCGAGGTTCTTGTTGGTGGCAGCGAGTACACGGACGTTCACATGGATGGTCTTGTCCGAGCCGACACGTGTTATCTCGTTTTCCTGCAAAGCCCGCAGCACTTTAGTCTGGGCAGCGAGGGACATGTCGCCTATCTCGTCGAGGAAGAGTGTGCCGCCGTCAGCCTGTTCAAATTTGCCGGCACGGTCCTTGACGGCACCCGTGAACGAGCCTTTCATGTGTCCGAACAGTTCCGATTCGATGAGTTCGGACGGTATGGCGGCGCAGTTAACTTCGACCATCGGAGTATGTGCGCGGGCGGATTGGTCGTGGATAAGCCGTGCCACCACTTCCTTGCCGGTACCGTTGGCGCCGGTGATGAGTACGCGGGCTTCGGTAGGGGCTACCTTGTTTATTATCTCGCGCACGTGCGCGATGGCAGGTGACTGACCTATCATCTGATTGTTGGCTGCCACTTTCTTGCGTAGGCAGGTCAGTTCTTCATTCTTGCTCTGCACTTGGACTTTGAGGTCCTGATGCGCGAGGGCGTTCTTGGTAGTGACGAGCAGGCGGTTAAGGTCGATGGGCTTCTCGATAAAGTCAAAAGCACCTTTTTTGATGGCTTCGACGGCTGTCTCTATGTTGCCATGTCCGGAGATCATAACAATAGGACATAATTTATGGGCAGGGGTATGCTCGCTATTCAGTTTTTCCAATAGTTCCATGCCATCCAATCCGGGCATTTTAATGTCCGAATAGATAAGGTCCACGCCCTGTTGCGCAGCCTCAACGCCTTTAAGACCATCTTCGGCGGTTATTACTTCGTAGCCTTCCATCTCAAGGATATCTTTGAGCACGCTACGGATAGCTCGTTCGTCATCAATAACTAAAATCTTCGCCATTTGTTGTAAAATTTGCGCAAAGTTACAAAAATATTTTGAAATGTGCAAAAAAAAGTGTACCTTTGTACGCAAATTTGGATAGAGTTGTGCTCTAACCAATGTATTATTAACCCCAAAAATAGATTTTATGAAAAAACTTTTTTCTCTTTTTGCTGCTGCCGTGATGGCAGTTAGTATGATGGCAGCAACCACGTTTACGTACGGTAGTTCCGTGGATCCACAAACTAAAGATGGTTTTACTATTACGTTAGCTCAAGGTGCAGGTCAAAATGCACCTAAAGTAGTGAATAACTACGAAACCCAAGTGGACGAGGTGCGTTTGTATTTGGGTAACACCATTACCGTATCGGGTGCATCTATTACGGGAGTGGAGTTGACGTTCACCAAACAGGGAGCCAAAGACTATGCTACCTTATCAGCCGATGCAGGCAATTTGGTATCCGGTGGTGTTTCCACTAGTAATGATGACCCCAAGACTGATGTTTGGACAGGAACTGCATCTTCGGTAACCTTTGAATTAGGTACTAAAGGTCAGCGTATATTGACGAAGATTGTCGTTTATGGTGGAGGTGGTGATACTCCTCCCACTCCTCCGACTCCTCCCACGCCAAGTGGAGATGTAACGATAACCGGTTTGAACTATGTTGATGCTATTTATTACGATGGCTACTGGGATTTCGATTTCTACAATGACTACAACTACGAAGAGTATTACTATATTTATCCGGAGGTTTATTTCATGTGCGACGAAGAGGCTACCTCTGGAACGTCTATCGTAGGTACTTATACTGCTATGTATGCAGGCTATTGGAAAAGTGCAAATGACTCTATTGAAGCAGATGATGATGAACCGGTTGGAACAGTTACCGTTACTTGTGTAGAGCAAGGCATCTATAATTTTGTAGGTTCATTTGTAGGAACAGACGGCAAAACCTATACTTGGAATGTTCAAAATGTTGAGGTTTATGCATACAATGGTGACACCTACGAAGATATTACCTTGACCGATGGCGGCACTCCGACTCCTCCGACGCCTACCGGAGATGAGATTACCATCGCTCAGGCAGAAGAAATTGCCGGTGCTTTGAATGACAATGAGACAACCACCAAGACATACACTATTAAGGGCTATGTAGGTACTTTGTATGATAGTGGTGACTTCTGGTTGGTATCTGAGCCGGGTGGTCGTTCCAATTTGGGAGTGTATAAACCCACTGTGGATAAAGCTTTGACAAAAGGTGATTACGTTCAGGTAGTAGGTAAGTTGCAGAAGTATGTTTCTAAAGCAGGTAAGACCATCTTAGAGGTTGTAAGCGCAACCGTTACCCATATCGGTGACACTCCTGTTCCTCCAACGCCGGTTGGCACAGAGATTAATGTAGCTAAAGCGGAAGAGACTGCAGCTGCTTTGGGTAATAATGAGCAAACAGCCGAAGCTTACACCGTAATTGGTTATGCCGTAAAAGCTTACGACCCCAGCAGTGGTACACAAGATATTTGGATGTCTGACACGAAGGGTGCTAAGGGTAACTTCATGGCAAAGAAAACAACCAGTACCGACGGCACTATTTTTGATGACGAATATATTGCTGTTACCGGTAAGATTGAAAAGAACTTCTATAATAACAAAACAACTTTGCAAATCTACAAAGGCACGGCTAAACACATCTCCGAGACTGCTTTGCTGAAGATTATGCAGAATGTTAAGGTGAAGAAGATGCTTATGGATGGTCAAGTAATCATCCTGAAGGGTACTCAACTCTTTGACCTTTCGGGTCGTGTGATTGAGTAATTCATTGCCCGTTCACGTCCCGTTCATCGCCCGTTCATGTTAGGACATAATCTCATGTGGGTTGTGTGCCTAATATGAACGGTTAATAATAATTAAAATAATTAAAGGTATGAAAAAGATTTTTACGTTAATGACCGCATTGGTTTTGGCAGTCGGTATGATGGCCATAACACCCGGTCCGAGAAAAACAAATGCCCCCGCTTCCAAGAAAATGGCAGCAGCCGAAGTGCAACAGTACGAAATGGTTAAGGATGCCGGCCAGTTGCAAGCAGGTATGAAATTCGTACTTGGTTGCTCCGGTCAACAGGCGGTAGCCGGATTGCTGAACGGAGGTAAGTTCCTTGCGTCCATAGATACGGAGATAGAAGACGGCGTGCTGGAGATTTCGTCCGCGTATGAGTTTGAGTTGGGCGGAACTGCCGGTGCTTGGACGTTGACTAATAGCGAAGGTACGATTAAAGCAAAAAGCAACAAAAACATGTCGCTGACGGAGGGTACCGCTACATGGACGATTACTATTGCTGCCAACGGGAATGCTACGATTGCCAGCACGAATACTAATTGCGGCGCTATTCAATACAACGCATCCAGTCCGCGTTTCTTGAATTATGCATCAAGTCAGACACCGGTGCAGATTTATGCAGCCAATACAACGGCTCCGCGCATCAGTGTCACTCCGGCAGAAGCCAAATTTGGTGCCATCTTGTTTGACGAAGCCAAAGAGGGTAGTATGACTATTACGGTAGATACCGCTAACGTGGTAGAAGGTACGCTGAGCAATACTCAGCCTAAAACGTCTTACTACACCATAGAGAAAAACGATTTGACTTACACAGTTAAATATGCTTTTCCCGCAGGAACGGCATTTGGCAGTTATAAGGACACGATTGTTTTCAGTGGTAAGAACAGCGAAGGCGAAGAAAAGAGCGTGATTGTGCCTGTTTCTGCCAAGTTGGTGGACCCTGCCGGCACAACCATCAATGCCGATTATTGCCAGATTCAGGTAATAGGTGCAGAAACAGATGAGGAGTATGAGCCGACCGGAAGATATAACTGGTTGGTAGAGTTGTACGATACAAAAAATGACCAAATGGTCTTTGTGGACTTATATACCGCTTCGGCAACGGCTATCGCCGGTGAATACGACGAGACAACCGGTATTGATGTAGAAGGCGGTTATACGTATGCCGTTATCATTGACGGAACGGATACTGCTTATTACGATGCCACCAATTGCAGCATGAAGATTGAGCATTTGGGTTATAATGAGCAGACCGGTCTGCGTGCATATAAGATTACGTTGACTTTGGTGAGCGAAGACGGTTTGTTCAAAGCCAATTTCTCGGGTGAGGTGCTCCAATACGAATACACGATTGATTGGGAAACGTGGGAATATATCGCGGAGCAAGTGGATGTGCTGTTGGAGGATGACCCTTATATGGAAGTATATGGATTCAATTTCGGCAGCAAGCGTCCGTCGGATAGCAAGACCGGCAGTATGCAAGTGAGCGAGTATAGTATGAACCTTACCGATGCAGGTATGAGTGTCGAGTTGATTGACGAGACCGGTATCTTTGCCATTGACAAACAGACTTTGGCTAAGGATAGCGATGCTTTGACGGTTTCGTATCAAATATCGGATCAGTTGTCCTTTGGTGCCTATACGGCTCAGATTGCTTTTGCCGGCGAGAATAGCAAAGGCGTCAAGATAGCAGATACCGTTTCGGTTATGTTGCGTTATGTGGCAGAAGATGCTAACGACTATGACTTTACCGAGGCGTATGCCTATTATTATCCCGATTATTCGGAGACAGGTGCTTACAACTGGGATTTGTATCTGTCAACAGAGAACTTGTTTGATGAGGAAGGTTATATCCAAGAAGGTGCCGAAGGTGCTTACTTATATTTCTCCATCTATGCTGCCAAAGAAAACAGTTTGGAAGGTACTTATACCATCGGTTCGGACAATGTGGACGATTACTACGCACCGTATATCGTTATCGTTAATAAGGATGATGAAACGGAAGCCTATTTGACTTCCGGTACTTTAACGATTGCTACCGAAGGCGGCAGGTACAAAATAACCTACAATGTAACCGACGAGAATGGCGTAACCTATAAAGGTACTGTTTATTTGCTCTTTACAGAGGCATTGGAGGTGGCTTACGATGAAGATTATGAAGAAGAGGTTACCGATATAACCAAGAAAGTGAATAGTTGGGCAGGTGCAACCGCTCTGGAGAATGTAACTTTTGCTCCCACTATAAAGAAAATCATAGTACGTGACCAAGTAGTTATTCTGCGTAACGGACAACCTTTCAATGTGTTAGGAAATAAGATTCGTTAGAATAACGAAGGGATAAAACAAAAAAGCGCAAAAAACTTGCGCTTTTTTTTGTATATGTGAAAAAAAAGTTGTACCTTTGTACACGAATTGAGAAAAACTCAATTCTATTTATTAACTTAATTAACAAAATACCCTATTTTATGAAAAAACTTTCAATGGTTCTCGTGGCTCTGGCAGTAATGACTGCTCTTCAGGCCAAAGTTGTTACGTTTGATTTCACCAGTGCTACATTCTTGCAGTCGGTCGGTGTGGACGCTCCTGCTAAAGATCAGGAGGCTACTAGTGTAACAACAATGACTTTTGATGGTGTAACATTAACGTTCACCAAAGTTGCTAAAACAGATAACCGTATCTGGAATAGTTCAGGCGCTTTGGATTTGCGTATGTATGCAACCAGTTATGTAACGATTACTGCAACATCTAACGTTACCGGTGTTTCTGTATCCGGTGCTGCTGTTTCCTTTGCTGAATTGACGAATATGGTATGGACAGGAGATGCTGCTTCGGTAAAATTAACAGCAACCGCAACATGTAAGGTAAAGCAAATAGAAGTTACCTATGGAGAGCAACCCGTTGTCTGGAAACCGGATACTATCAGTGTCAGCAAGGCGATTGAATATATCAAGACGAATGACCCGTTGAAAAATAAGACTCACTACATTGAAGGTGTTGTAGCCGGAGCACCGTTCACTGTTCAGTCGGGAGGTACCAAATATTGTGTTTGGTTGACCGATATTGATAATCCGACGGATTCGTTGGAAGGTTTCGGTATACAAAAAGTGCAAGGTACCGAGTACAAAGACTTGTCGGAAATGGAGCAGGACTTCGGATTGATGGATACCGTTTGGGTTTTTGCTAACGCATTATCGTATTTTGAAAAGGACAAAGTCTATGAGATTTATGGTGGTTATTTTGCAGGGACAAAAGGCAAATCTTCTACCGTGAATGTAACCGATATTTACAAATACGGTGTAGGCGCTATTGTAATAGACCCCATAAAGGAAGGAAAATATGCATACGAAGTTGTCCTTTCGTCGGTAGGTGCGGAAGATTTAGAAAGCGCACTTCACATGGTAATTACTCCTTCTATAGAGAGGAGTATTGAAGGTTCCTATTCTCTCTTTGCAGAAAAGAGTTATGCAGATGATGGCGGTCCTATCTCGGGTTCGATTCGTTTGACCTATGTATCTACCGATGGTACCAACAATACCTATCATGTAGTTGCCAATTATATCTTGAACGAGAAGAGTTATCGCATTGACGGTGACTATGTTCTTCCCGGATATACCAAGGACCTCGAATATTTCTCCTTAGAGAATGACACTCCTTATGAAGCCAAAGAAGGTGACGTGCTGACCGGTTTGCAAGCCCTCCGTTTTGCTAAATTTTTAGGCGGAGAAGGCAAAGAAAGTAGCATCACGGTTTCTATTCACGGATATGTGGCTGATAAACCCAAAATTGAAAAGGGTGTCCAGATTGATTTTGACATAAAAGATAATGCTGACCTGACCGGTACTGCTTATGCAAAAGCATATTACTGCTATGAGCAGGAGTTGGATTCTATCCTAAAAGGGGACGAGGTATTAGTTACCGGTAAAGTACAACTCTTCAAGGGTCAAGCCGAGATTAGCAACGGTACGATTACCCGTATCAACGAAGGTCCCAAACATTACCGTGACCTGCCTTGCGTAGAGATTCCGGATGGTTATATCTCTGTAGAAAGAGCAATGGAGATTGGTAATGCTTTGCAAGCAGAAATAGGTAAAACCGTTGAGACGGATGAAGTATATACGGTTGTAGGTTATGTTGCTAAAGTTACCTATCAAATGGCAAAAGACACTGCCACTTGGTTCTTGAGTGATGACAAGGAGAGTACGTTTGGCGACTTGCAGGCCTATAAGTGCCATATTAAGTTTATGCTGACACACGGAGACCGTGTTATGGTAACCGGTAAGATTGCCAAATACCAAAAGAACGCTACAACGGCTAATATCGAGTTCTCAAAAGGTGACGCACAGATTATCAATCCTTGCACGGACTTGGAGCAAGTATTCATGAAAGCCGAGAGTCTGCACATCAACAAAATCTTGGTAAATGGCCAATTATTGTTCCAAAAAGATAACAAATGGTACAACTTACAAGGCGCTGTAATCAAAGAATAACAATGTGTAAATCTTTTCATATAGCACTCGTGCTATGCTCTATTCTTCTGACGGGGTGTACTTCACTCCGTCAGATGACTCTTTTTACAGGGGCGGAAACAGCTGCTTCGGTTACGATACCGGATTATATCATTGAGCCGGGCGACCTATTACAGATTGAGTTCACCGCCGTTAATGCCGAGACTGTGGAACCCTACAATAGTGCAGGATTGACTTATGCCGTTCAGCAAGACGGTACCATATCGGTGCCGGTATTGGGTAAGATAACTTTGGCTGGTAAGACTACCGAACAAGGTGCACAGATGCTGTCAGAGATGGTTAAAAATCAGGTGAAGAACCCTATCGTCCATTTGACGATTACCAATGCCGTGGTAACTATTTTAGGGGAGGTTAATTCCCCCCGTTCAATCAGCGTGCCTCACGCCATTACCCTGACGAGTGCGTTAGGCAACGTAGGTGGGTTGACCAAGAATGCCAAGTGCGATAATGTTCTGGTGCAACGCCGTGAGAACGGACAGATAAAGACTTACCACGTCAATTTATTGACCAATGATTTGTTGACGTCGCCCTGTTATTATCTGCAGAAAGGTGATGTGGTCTATGTGGCTCCGTTGCATGCCCAATAAGGAATCTATCTATTTGTTACTATGAATATACGTGAAATAATCAATTGGGGTTTGCAGCACTGGCGTTGGCTTGTGGTCAGCGTGGCAGTTTGCTTGCTGATTGGCGGCATTTATTATGTTCGTACTGCCCCTGTCTTTGCTGTTAATGCCACGCTTATGCTGCGTCAGACGGCGGATGAGCAGTCTAACCAAAGCGAGATGATGAAGTTGATGGGTGTGGATGGCAATAAAGTGGCAGGAGACGAAGTGCAGATTTTGACTTCGCGCGACCTGATGGGACAAGTGGTGGATAAACTGAACTTGACCACTACGTATTCCAAAAAGGGTACGTTCTATTGGAAGAAGCAATTCCCCGCATCACCTGTCACGGTTAGCATGGCTACCCCCAATGAACAATCGGTGTCCGTTGTGACGCGTGTGCGAAACGGCAAAGCCAAAGCAACGATTATAGTAGGTCTATTCCGCAAGCAGAAAATATCCTCTATAACGTGGAATACACCTGTCCAGACCATAGCCGGCGAGATAACATTTACGGCTACTGATTTAGCAGATGGCTCCTACAAAGCCGTTATTCAACCGCGTATAGTGGCTGTTGACCAAGAACTGAAAGCCATTCAGGTTACTCGTATGGGACGCGAGTCCAATATCATCACCTTCTCTACCAAAACGTCTTGCCCTGACCGTGCAATTGCTACCATCAACACGTTGTTGGATTTCTACAACCTGCAGTCGGCGATGGATAAGAACCGTTTGGCTTCGCAGACCGAGCAGTTCCTATCTGCACGTATAGCCGTGGTGACGGCAGATTTGAATACGTTGGAACAGGAGTTGGAGAACTATAAACGGGTAAATCGTATCTCTAACCTTAACTCCACGGCTGACCGCTATCAGCAGACCGGTGACCAGTTCTTGCAACAAGCGGCGCAGTTGGAGGCAGAGCAGACGGTATTGGACTTTGTGGCTGAACAAGTGGCGAAGTCCGAAAATGAAGTAGCTGTCATCCCCGGTAATTTAGGGGTGTCGGATCCGACGTTGCAACACCTTATTCAAGATTATAACTTACAAGCTATTCGCATCAATGCGCTTTTGGAAACGGCTACCGAGACCAATCCTGTTGTGATGCGTGAGAAAGATGTCCTGAACGGCAAGCGCGTACATGTGCAGGAAGCTATCAATCAGGCCCGTCAGACGTTGTCGCTGCAACGCAAGTTTATCAACGAGCAGCAGAACTTGTATAATTCCCGTTTGGAACAAATCCCGGAGACGGAACGTCGCTATGTGGAGATGCAACGTGACAAGGCTACCAAGGAAAATCAGTATCTGTTCTTGATAGAGAAGCGTGAGGAGAATGCTTTGCTATTGGCATCCGAAGCGGTGCCGGCCAAGATAGTCGATCGCGCCCAACTCGATCCCAACAAGTTGGCTCCCAAACTGAGTGTTATTGGTTTGATGGCCATCTTACTCGGTTTGATTATTCCGTATTGTTTTTATTTCTTAGGCGTTATCCGTAAAGAACTGCAATGATTCTGTGTGTTGCCGAAAAACCTACTGTGGGTCAGTATATTGCCTCCGTGCTTGGTGCTACAACCAAGCACGATGGTTATATGGAGGGGAATGGTTACTTCGTCAGTTGGACTTTCGGTCACTTGTGCGGACTGAAAGACCCGCATGAGTATATAGACACCTGGAAGCAGTGGAACTTATCGGCTCTGCCGATGATTCCAGATCGTTTCGGCATCAAACTGATGCAGGATAAAGGCATTCAGAAGCAGTTCAACATCCTCAAATCGCTTATGTCGCAGGTTACCGAAGTGATTAACTGCGGTGATGCCGGACAAGAGGGTGAGTTGATTCAGCGTTGGGTCTATCAGCAGGCAGGGTGCAAAGTGCCGGTACGTCGTCTGTGGGTGTCATCGCTGACCGAAGAGGCTATCCGCGAGGGCTTTAAGAACCTTAAAGACCAGTCCGAATACCAAAAACTCTACGAGGCAGGACTGATGCGTGCCATCGGTGACTGGTTGTTAGGCATGAACGCTACGCGCGCATATACAATAAGGTACGCGCGCGGGACGGGTAAGGACCGGCAAGTACTATCAATCGGACGTGTGCAGACACCTACGTTAGCCCTTATCGTGCGTCGCCAGTGGGAGATAGAACATTTTGTGCCACGTACTTATTGGGAACTGAAAACCAAATACCGCGATACCCTTTTCTCTGCCCAATTGCCGGCGGAGGAAGATGAGTACGCCATCACATCGTTGGAACAGGGTCAGGCATTGGTAGACGCGATACAGAACCAACCGCTGACCATCACGTCTGTTGAGAAGAAGAAAGGAACCGAGTACGCACCACGGCTGTTTGACTTGACATCTTTGCAGGTAGAGTGTAATAAGAAATTCTCTTTCTCCGCCGACGAGACACTCAAACTCATTCAATCGCTGTATGAGAAACGGGTCACTACTTATCCGCGTGTAGATACGACTTTTCTGCCGGACGATATATATCCCAAAGTACCTGCTACGTTAGCCGGTATCAAGGATTTTTACCCGCAAGTAACACCTCTTCTGCCTCTTAAGCGGATGGCGGTAAGGGTGCAGGTTCATTGCCTAAATCGAAGAAAGTATTTGATAACAGCAAGGTTACGGACCACCATGCTATCATTCCTACGGGGCAACGGCCGGACAACCTGACAGCCGATGAACGCAAGGTTTTCAACCTTATTGCTTTGCAGTTCATCGCCGCTTTCTATCCCCCTTGCGAAGTGAGCAACACCACCGTCCTTGCCGAAGTCCCCGCCGATTCACCGATTCACCGATTCACCGATTCACCCATCCTTTTCAAAGTCACCGGTCGAGAAATACTCAAACCGGGTTGGAGGGACGTCTTTGCCGAGTCGGGTAAAAGTGCTGTTCTTAGCGGTAGTACAGCGGTAGTTGACACTCCTGTTAAGGAGGTGTCAGATGGTGAGGAAGAAGTTAAAGTTCTGCCTACTTTTACCAAAGGCGAGTCGGGTCCGCATGTGCCTGAGTTGCAGGAGAAGACGACGCAACCGCCCAAATATTACACCGAGGCAACGTTGCTTCGTGCCATGGAGACGGCAGGTAAGACTGTGGAATATGAGGAATTAAGGGATGCCATGAAAGAGAACGGAATTGGTCGCCCTTCCACGCGTGCTGCCATTATTGCGAAACTCTACCAACGCAAATATATGGTCAAGCAGGGCAAGTCGCTTCGTGCCACGGAGGTAGGTATCAACCTGATCAACACCATCATTTCGCCCCTGCTCAAATCGGCTGAATTGACCGGCTTGTGGGAGGAAAAACTCCGTGAGATAGAGCGTGGGGACTATACCGCCAAGCAGTTCTTGGAGGAACTCAAGACGATGACCCAACAGGTTGTCTATGAAGTCAAAACGAACAAAGCGGGTATGCTCTGTCCTGTTTGCCGTCAGGGGCAAGTTATTCGTGGGAAAACGCGTTATGGCTGCTCCCGCTGGCGCGAAGGCTGCACTTACGCCGAGGCATTTTAATTTACCACCAGTCCTGCAAGACATAATGAAACAACTATAAATATATAAGGACAAAGAAAATTAACCCCTCCCGTAGGGCATGACCAACTATCATTTTGTCACCTTGCGATAAACGACCAATAAACGAACGATAAACGAACGATGAAATAATCGTGCCCTTGCGGCTAAGAACGAACGGTGCCACTGGGCATCGTTTTTTGTTTTATACCCTAAAAAGTAGCAAAATGATAGCACTTGATAGGCGATTTTTTGTGCAAAATGCAGAAAAAAATGCAGAAAAAAATGCAGAAAAATTTGCATATATCAAAAATTAGTATTACCTTTGCTGCCGAATTTTACCGCAAGGGAGAAATCTTGTGGGGAAAATGGCAGAAGTGCATGTAACTTAGCATACGAAAATCTGGAAAATTATTAGTAAGAGTTATTGCATGAGTTGCCAGTTTGCATTGTGTTTATTCACTAATTGGTTTATTGGTGTTTAAATGCGCAGGCTAGGACTTGTGTATCTTACTACTTTACTAAAGGTTTTATTTCCAGATTGCCTGTATGCTAGAGTTAATACCAAGCTCTAGCCTGTTTCTTATTGTATAACTTTTAAAAAGTATGAGTATGGATCAAATTATTCAAGATGTTATTAATGTGTTA
>JAGHSG010000152.1 GCA_018066005.1 Bacteroidales bacterium
CCTCAATACGAATCTTTTGCTCCTTGCCGGTGGCTTTATCTTTGGCGGTAACGTTCAATATACCGTTAGCGTCTATATCGAAGGTCACTTCAATCTGCGGTTCACCGCGGCGGGCAGGCATAATGCCGTCCAAGTGGAAGATACCGATTTGCTTGTTCTGGGCAGCCATAGGACGTTCGCCTTGCAGCACCTTAATCTCTACAGAAGGTTGGTTATCCACAGCCGTTGTGAACACTTCCTGTTTCTTGGTAGGAATAGTCGTGTTGGCTTCTATCATGCGGGTCATCACGCCGCCCATCGTCTCAATACCGAGGGACAGGGGCGTTACGTCCAACAGCAACACGTCTTTCACTTCGCCCGTCAGCACACCGCCTTGGATGGCAGCACCTACAGCCACCACTTCGTCGGGGTTAACGCTCTTGTTGGGCTCTTTGCCGAAGAAGTTCTTAACGGCTTCCTGGATAGCAGGGATACGGGTCGAACCGCCGACCAAGATAACTTCGTCAATGTCGCTCTTGCTCATGTTGGCGTTCTGCAAGCAGGTCTCGCACGGAGCGATAGTGCGCTTGATGAGGTCCTCTACCAACATCTCGAATTTCTGACGGCTCAGGGTCTTTACCAAGTGAGCAGGCACACCGTTTACCGGCATGATGTACGGCAGGTTAATCTCCGTGCTGGTTGTGTTGGACAACTCAATCTTGGCTTTCTCGGCAGCCTCTTTCAGACGTTGCATAGCCATCGGGTCTTTGCTCAGGTCGGCACCGCCGTTCTCGTTCTTGAACTCCTGAACGAGCCACTCGATGATGCGTTGGTCGAAGTCGTCACCGCCGAGGTGTGTGTCACCGGCTGTGGCTTTTACTTCAAACACGCCGTCACCCAATTCCAAGATAGATACGTCGTGCGTACCGCCACCGCAGTCAAACACAACTATTTTGAGGTCTTTGTTGGCTTTGTCCAAACCGTATGCCAAAGCGGCTGCTGTCGGTTCGTTCACAATACGGCGAACGTTCAGACCGGCAATCTCACCGGCTTCTTTGGTAGCCTGACGCTGACTGTCGTTGAAGTAGGCGGGAACGGTAATAACGGCTTCCGTCACTTCCTGACCGAGGTAATCCTCGGCGGTCTTTTTCATCTTTTGCAGGATGATGGCACTAATCTCTTGCGGCGTGTACAGACGGCCGTCTATATCTACGCGCGGGGTGTTGTTGTCACCTTTGACTACTTTATAAGGTACGCGGGCGATTTCCTGACCGAGACGGTCATAACTCTCACCCATGAAACGTTTGATACTGTTCACGGTCTTGGTGGGGTTGGTAATAGCCTGACGTTTGGCAGGGTCACCTACTTTGCGCTCTCCGCCGTCGATAAAACCGATAACGGATGGGGTAGTGCGTTTACCTTCGCTGTTGGTAATAACCATCGGTTCATTACCTTCCATAACAGCAACACAAGAGTTCGTTGTTCCTAAATCAATTCCAATAATCTTACTCATAATTGTATAGTTTTTTAGTTAATTTTCTAATTTTTCGAACCGATTCACCGATTTTAACTCCAGTTCTAAACTGGCGACTCACCGATTTACCGATTCACCGATTCACCTTTTATATGACAAACGCCGTGCCAAAGCACAGTGTCTGCCATTTTGTCAGTTTTTATCTGCCATACCAACTGCCATCGTGTCCTTAGGTGTGTCAGTATCGTGCAGTCAATCGTTAACTGATTGTATCGTGTCTATTCCCGTAGCACCCCCGTAGCACCGGAAAAAATTTGTGCCAAATCTGAAAAATATCTAAAACTTATTCTTTTTTTAGGCGATTTCATACTTTTTCCTGTGTTTTCACGGAGCAATAACGGAGTATTAACGGATCATTGTTTCGTATCTGTGATGTATCTGAAAAGTTTTTATTCAGAATCTCAAAATTATCAGTTTTATCACTTTTATCATTTACTTGTTTTTGTTATGTCGAGGGTCGGCCAACACTCTCCATACCTTTTTTATAAAATTTGGTATTAAGATAAGTAAAACAACAACGGAGCGTTTCCCAACGCCCCGTTGCCTAAAAACATTATTATTTGAAAAAAAGTTTATTCGTCTCCGAATAAACATGGTTTATACCACTTGTTTATCATTATAATCTTTTCTTAACTCAAGAATCATCACATTATTTCTTTTTTGAAGATGTTGCCGGAGTGGGAACTAGAGCTGCAGGAGTGCTTTCACATTTCTTGGGGCAAGAAGCGCATTTACTCTGACCATTGTGGTTGATGGTAACGATGTTACCCTCTTTGTTATCATATAAATACTTGATAATCTGAGGATCCTGTTTCAAGATTAGGTATTTTTCAATCTCAGTCTTATCCACGTTCTCCAATTGCTTGATGTCCTCCAAAAGAGTGCGAGGATTGGTGTAATAACCGGCATAACCGGTCAAATTAACCATACATTTCTTGCCGTGATAAGTGGTCTTATAAATAGGGTCAATAACAATATCAATCTTATTATTGTTGATGGCATTGTACTTAGCCTCACCCATAGCCTCTGCCTCGGATTTGCACCAAGAAGAGGACTCGCTGACACGTTTGGTAAAATCCGGTTTAACATCCACCAAGGTCGAAGTTGGTTGAACGTCCATTGATTGAGCGATGCTCACACTACGAGAGGTATAACTATACGTTGTGCAACCCGTGAATACAAGTGCTAACACGGCAATTGCTAAAAATTGAATATGTTTCATATTGGTTGAAATTTAGTTGTTTAACAATATATTTAGAAAGTCAAGCGCATGCCAAGACCATCTTTCGTTCCGCCAATAGCAAGTTGCGGAGCAGAAGCTTTCTTCATCCTTTTTGAGCCCACTGCCCACATCGGAATACCGCTGATAATACTCGAGCAACCTAAAGCACAGAAGAACCAAGAAGCATCCCATTGTTCATAGTATAAATTGCGCTCTTTATCATATTCGGCGTCATCCCAGTAATAATATTTATCATAGTCATCATATCTATTAACGCACAGCATTAGTGGGAATATGAGACCTAATTCAACAACACCTGATGAGAACATTCCAATACCGGCATCGCGTAGTTTTTTGCTCTTGTTATAATCAAAAACTTTAGTATTTACTTTTGCTGCTTTGTCTAATGGGCTATTAGCAGATTTTAACATTATCGAAGCAGGTTGACTTTTCGTTACTATGGGTGCACCACCGTTACCATTACTATTGATGAAATAGTTGGTAACATCACCTCCCTGAACAGGGTCTTTCTGGTAGTAGTACTGATAGAAAGTAGGATCATTGATGAGTTTGTATTTCTCAATGTCCTCTACTTTGTAATTCTTCTCTACTACTGCATCCACGCCCGTCGGCACTTGTTTGTACGTTCCGGCATAACCAACAACTGTTGCTTTGTAAGCCTTCTTTTGGAACATGTTGAACTCCACCTTGTAGATAGGATCAACCACTACATCAATGTTGTTTTCATTGATACACTTGTACTGTGCATCGTTGATAGCGTCCGCTTTAAGGATTTGAGGATCTGAAGTGGCTGTTACCTTGCGGGAGAAATCAACATTGATTTCTGCTCCTAAGGAGCGCGAACTAATCTCGCTGGAACGAATAGCAGCCGAGCGAGACGTGTACGAATAAGCAGTACAACCCGTCAGTAAGGTCGCTAAACCAACGATTGCTAATGTGGCCAATAATGACCGATTTTTTGTAAATTGATACATATAATTAAAATTAACTTGCCTCCACTTTATTATTTGGCAGGAGGCATACTCCAATTATTTTTTGTATATGTATTTAGTTATGACCATTCTCCATACCATCAGACGAATTGTCATTATCATGCTTTTGTTTCTGATAGTAATAGGATTTGCCATCATCTCTCATCATAAAGAAGGTAGAGGTCAATGTCTGAATAATACAGACTTTGACTGTTTCTTTTGTGTTGACCATCGTAAGCATGTGCGGTGGCATTAAATCATAAGAATATTTTCCGGACTCATAACTGCTACCGGGCTGTCCTGGGCATGACCATGTATATGTTCCGTTTGCAGAAAAAACGTATGTATCTGTTCCTGCATCATAATGATTATCGCATGTCCATGTTCCGACAATGCCAATAGAATCATTCCCTTTTTCACAGGCACATAAAAACAAAAGACACAAAGTCAATAGGATAAATAAATTCTTTTTCATTATCGTGTTTGGTTTTGTTTATCTCCACTTTAATATTCGGTAGGAGATGGACACCTTTTATTTTATTCACACATACACGCATAAAGAAAGCGCAGACCTCGTGTTGCTTATTCGCTAAACGAGGCCTTCGCATGCCTAACAACTCAAACAAACAACAGGAAACCTACGCTGATATGATACATCTGTTTGCACAAAACGTACAAACAGGGTAAATCATACCCTAATAGGCATCTATTGCTCACTTTGGTTTTGAGTTGTTATAGAAAGTTGCGAAGTTTCGTTTAACCAAACACAAAGCACATATAAATGCCGTCCGCGACTACTTCCTAAGAGGGAAGCAGACGCTTTCAATATGTTTTGAATCCCACCGCCGTGAGTGTTGGCACACTCCGTTTTGACACTTCAAAACTCCCCAGCGCAGGAATTCGGTTGCAAAGTTACAAAGAAAAATTCATATACGCAAATATTTTTGCATTTTGCATAAAAAAATCGTCTATCTATTTCGATGTAGATAGACGATAGGTCGCGATTACTATGTCTTTGCAGGGTCATGCCCTGCGGGAGAGGTTAGTTTTCTTTTTTCCTTATATATTTATACTTGTTTCAATATCTCATTTGCCGGCATTTCCATCTTGGAGAAGGCAAAGAGTTTCTTGCCTAAGTCCTTTATGGATGCTCCCACATGATACACCACATCGTCAATTATCAGAAAGCGGTCATGAAAAGTCTTCGACACTTGCACATCCACTTGGGCATATTGGGCATTATGTTTGTCTATATCCAAACGGAGTTGTTTATCAATCGTCTGCGTATAGATAGTAGCAGTCACACCATTACTTCTCTTATCCAACAACGTCAAAACACTTTCGTCCACATAGTTATCTAACAGCACAATGCGTTTCTTTGCCGACTTAACCAAATCTGCCACAAAAACATACGCCTCAAATATCTGTCCGTTATAGAACACGCCCTCAACGGGTGGCAAAGATGTGCGAACGAAAAAGTCAATCTTATCTTGATGATTGGTCAATAATTGACGATGCTCTGCCAACTCTCCTTCTATGTATTGCAGCCTTTGATTGATAGCATAACCACGAAGTGTATATTCTCTCAACACGCTTGTTGCCCATTGGCGGAACTGAATACCACGTATTGTGTTTACTCTAAATCCAAGGGATATAATGGCATCTAAATTGTAATAGGCAATCGTGCGCGTCACTTGACGTTTCCCTTCTTGTTGAACTGTTCGGAAATTCCGAACTGTTGCTCCCTCTTCTAATTCATGCTGAGCATATATATTTTTTATATGTTCACTGATATTGGCTTTACTTGAAGCAAATAATTCCACAATTTGGCTTTGATTGAGCCACACCGTTTCATCTGCCACAAGAACTTCCAATTTGGTCAGTTCATTGGGTTGATACAATACTATTTCGTTTTGTTCATTCATTTTCTATTGTTGATGTTTTGCAGAACTTTCACCTGCTGCCGAAATCACTCTTCCGGCGTGAATTTTGTGCAAAATTACAAAGAAAAATTGAGATATGCAAACTTTTTTGCATTTTGAATTAAGAATTTTGAAATATGAGAGAATATATCCTTAACAGCGCTCTGCCATCAATAGGGTAGGTTTGCCATTCACGCGTGTACCTATTATATACTGTGTTCCGCCGTCACGGACTTTGAGTTTCTTTTTCAGTTCCTCCGCCCCCATGACATAATTACGTGTCAGCACGTTAAACGTAGGGGAATCGGGGAACCGGTGAATCGGTGAATCGGTGAACCGGTTGATTCTAAACACTCGTCCCGGAAAATCGTTTATCAGTTGGTCAGACACATATAGATGCGTGTTCACGTCCAATTTATTCAATCCGTATCGCGCTCCCACCAATTTATAAGCCCCTGCCTTCAATATCGCCGCACTCGGCTCGTACAGATACAACTTCTTATCATCGTGCATTGTGCATTGTACATCGTCCACCGAATAAGTACATGTTGTGTTGTCTTCTTCCTCTCGTGTGAACTCAAATCGCCACCCTTCTGCCAAATCCACCGCACAGATAGAGTTTAGCGTTGAGCGTTTAGCGCTTAGCGTTGAGAGAAGCAGCACCTCCTTGACTTCGTTCTTGACGGCTACCACATGCACCTGCCAGCCATCGCCTAAACTGCGCAAGGCAGCGGTTATATCCAACATGGGGGACAGTTTAATCATAATCGTGTCCGCCACCGCCTGCATTCGTGGCAATAACCCCAATACATTAGGCGTACAATCTTCCAATCGGAACACCTTACCGCCGTTCTTGTCCCGTCGGGCAGGATCGATGTAGATGGTGGTGAACCGGTGAATCGGTGAATCGGTGAGTTGGTGAGTTGGTGAATCGAGGAAGTTTTCTGCGGTGGTGTTGTGGATGGTGACGTTGGATGGCAGGTTATGTCGCGCCAAGGCACACAGTTCGGCATTTTGCTCCACATAATCCACCATCTCAAAGTTCTCTCCCATAAAGTAGGTATCTACTCCCGCTCCACCGGTCAGGTCAATTAAATGTTGAATTTTGAATTTTGAATTAAGAGACGCTGTCAATTGGGCTTTGTACCTTGCCGTGGCTTCGGACGAGCATTGTTCGCAACTCAAGCGTGGCGGATACCACCAACTCTTTCCCTCTAAACTGTAGGCAGCCTTGCTGCCGTCCTGTAGCGCAGCGTCCTCTAAACTATGGGCAAATAACGGCAGTTTGTCCTTCGTACGTTGATAGCCTTCTATCTGTTGCAGGAAAAAGCGCCAGTCCTCGTCTGTCAGTTCGGGAAAACGACTACGATGCAGGGCAAGGTCTTCCACCCTGTCCTGCACATGTTGTCGTATCAGTTCGTCGCTTACCAATTAAATACTTTACCACTGAAGAACAATGCGGAATACTTGCTCTGATGGAGCAAATTCTGTGATGTATTCTGATTGTTGGTCATAAAGAAAGTCTGATGCACAATATTGGAATTCAATCCACCCTATTCCGAATACATAGTCATAGTGTTCCGTGAATGTATAATCGTTATCATCATGTAACATATTGGGACATGAATAAGGCAATGGTCGTTGTATATCTCCTTCCAAAAATTCTCCGGGCAAGTAGATATAAGCGTTGATAGATCCATTGATTAGAACATTATGGGTCAATGCGGGGACATCACAAACATACCGATAATATCCGCCATTATTGGCATATACATACTGCCAAGAACTTGCAGGAACTTTTATGTCATCAACATACCATTCCACATTTATTCCAGGATCTCCTTTTTCTCCTTTACAACTCGTTAGAAATACGGCTATAACAGTAATCAATAATAGATAACTAACTTTTCTCATAATTAAATATGTTTTTTTACCACGTCATAACAAGACGAAATTGTTTTGCAGTCGGTTTGGTAGCGGGGTCCATCACAGCGCCATCTTCGTAGGCAAAATCCGAAGCGTGGTAGTTGAATTCCACCCAACCTATTCCATATACGTAGTCGTAGGTCTCGGTGTAGAAAATACGTTGCTCATTACCTTCGGCATCTACTACAAAAACCTCTTTGTGTTGAGTAAAGGGCAACGGACGCTGTACATCTTCAAAGCCGTTGTTATAAATGATGTAGGCGTGTACCATACCTGTTGTAAAAATGAATTGGGTGAGCGAAGATACATCATACCCCGCATAGAAATAGTTGTTGTCCCATTGGTAGCGGCTGGGGTCGGTGTCCTGGGTGTAAATCCAATCGCCGGCATTGACATCAATGTCTACAATTTTCCAGTTAACACCTTCTCCTGGATCTCCTTTGTCTCCTTTTTCTCCCTTAGCCCCTGGATAACCGATGGGACCTGGTTCTCCGGGGTCACCTTTTTCTCCCTTACAACTCGTTAAACTCATGGCAGCCACCATCGCTGCCAACATAAATACATACTTTTTCATACTATTTTAATTTATCAATTTATCAATTCATCATTCCATCAATAGCCGCTTTGCGGTTATATCTCTACTATCGTGAATCCTGCTCCGCCGTGATTGACATCACCTTCGTGAAAATCGCGGATGCGGTTTTGTTTCTTGAGTCGTTGCAGATATTTTTGTGTCAGTTGTTTGAGTGCCCCCGTTCCCGTGCCGTGCAAGATGCTTACTTCACCGGCATTAACCATAACAGCCGAGTCCATGTAGGCAATCAGTTGTTCTTCGGCTTCGTCTATACGCATGCCGCGCATGTCCAGCTCGCGTTGGAAAGTCATCTTAGCCCGCCTGATGGTGTTAATCACGGACGGCTGTGACGACGGCAGCGACTTGCTCATACCTTTCAGGTCTTTGAAGTCGCGCAGCACCTCCTGTTTCTTTTCTTTCTTTTTCCCCTGTAGCGCAGCGTCCTCTAAACGCTCCACTTTCGCCTTCATACTTTCCACTTTTCCCCTTGCTTTGCGGGTGCGTTCTTTGTCGGCTTTGCTCTCTTTTATCTCGCGTATGGTGCGTTCGATGGTGGCGTTACTTTGTTGTAACAAATTCTGTGCCTCTTCTTTGGCTTCGGCAATTATTTCGCGTTTTTTGGCTTTCAGTCCGGCTATCTCTTGTTCGTAGAAAGCGATTTTTTCTTCCAGGTGTTTCTCTTTCTGCCGGATATTCTGCCGTTTATTCTCCCAATACCGTTTATCGCGTGCTATGTCCTGCAACTGTTTGTCGTAGTCAATATGTTCCGCCCCGACTAATTCAATGGCCTGTTGCACAATACTCTCCGGCAGTCCGGTCTGACGGGCTATCTCAATGGCAAAACTGCTGCCGGCCTGACCTACGCTTAACTGAAAAAGCGGTTTGAGTGCCCCCCGGTCGTATAGCATGGCTCCGTTGACAAGTCCTTCGGTCTGCTCCGCCAAGTGTTTGAGGTTGGTGTAGTGGGTAGTGACTATACCCATGGCATGTCGGGCGTTGAAATCGGTCAGTAAGGCTTCCGCCAAGGCACCTCCGATAGCAGGTTCGGTACCTGAACCGAACTCATCAATCAGGAACAGCGTGTCTTGGTCGGCGTGCTGCGCAAAGTACTTCATATTGCGCAGATGGGACGAGTAGGTACTCAGGTCGTCGGCTATACTTTGTTCATCACCTATGTCTAATAATATCTGCCGGAACAATCCCAATACGCTGTCTTCTTCCACCGGCACTAACAGTCCGCATTGCAGCATATATTGAATCAGTCCTACAGTCTTCAGGCACACCGACTTACCGCCGGCATTCGGACCGGATATAACCAATATCCTATTCTCTGATTCCTCGCTTTTAACTGCTCCGGTTCTAAACCGGCCTAACCGTAGGCTTAGTGGCACCACTTCGCGCCCTTCTTCGATGAAACGCAAGTACAGAACGGGATGTCTGCCCCCGTGTATTTGCAGGACAGGTTGATTCTTTATTTCCGGTGCAATGGCGTGCAAGGCGCGTCCCAATTCGGCTTTAGCGCCCAAGAAATCAATATGAGCAAGATAACTCTCTGTTTGCAATATGGCCGGTATGGAAGGACGTATCTGGTTAGTCAGTTCGGTCAATATGCGTGCCCGTTCACGTTTCTGCTCTCCTTCCAGCGACCGGATGCGGTTGTTGGCTTCCACCACCGAAGCCGGCTCGATAAAGACGGTCTTGCCTGTTGCACTCTCGTCATGCACGATACCGCCTATTTTTTTCTTTAACCCGGGCGGAATAGGCAACACCAGTCGCCCTTCGCGCAGGGTGGGGGTGGTATCTTTGTCTAACAGTCCGTCGGCTTGCGCTTGACGCAAGATATTGTTGATGGCTCTATTGACCGACCCCTGTGCCTGGTTGAGGTCGTGACGGATACGTGCCAATTCGGGTGAAGCGTTATCGCGCAGTTGACCGAAGGGGTCAATGACTTTGTCTATACGGGCTTTTAACGGGGGTAGAACGGGAGTAGAGGATAAGGTTAAGGTGCTTAGAATAGGGAAACGTGTGCTGTCCAAATGCGTGAAGAACTGCTCCAATTCGATGGCATAACCGATGGTCTGCCGCAGTTGGTGCAACTCTTCTTCGTCGAGGAATAGCCCTTCTATCCGTATGCGGGCAATGTTCTCGCGGAGGTCGTTTATGTTGCCGCGGGGAAAAGATAAAGAACCGTCTTTACGAACATGTACCATCTCCTGTGTCTCTTGCAGCAGATGGTTTATCGTGTCGTAATCCGTCAGAAAGGACATGGCATCCACCTGTTCGCGTCCCAAGGAGGACGAACAGTAGCGACTCAGCCGCTCCCGCAGGACATCCATGTCCAGTTTCTTCTCTATGTTCTCCGGATAATTCATCTCAGCCTTATATCTTTGATGATAGTCGCTCCCACGCTGTCATTCAGTTTGCTGATGAGTGCGGTGCGGCATTCGAATAGTTGTTGGCGCAAGGCAGCGGAGCGGATCTGCACGTGCAGCACTTGGTCCTGTATCTCTATCTTGCCTGTCAGCCGTGCCACTTGCGGACCCATCACTTGCGGCCATTTCTCAATGATTTGGTCGCCCAATATCTGCTGCTCCAATCCGTTTTCGCGGAAATAAGTCGCCAGTATATCTCCTATGTTCTCTGCCTTACTCATTATCTCAACTTGTTGAGATTGTATCGTTCTATGAGACTAATCAGTTTGTCGGGGTACTTGGGATCGGTGGCATAGCCGCATTGGCGAAGTCCATGTGCCCAACCTTTGTAGTCTTTCTTCCCTAATTCAAACAGGGACGCATAGCGTTTGCGGTTTTTGAGAAAGAGGGAGTGGTCGATGAACGAATCTTCGGGTTCGTAGTACTTGCGGAAGCACTCATTGGCGGCATCGTCGTCGTGGTTATAGGTTTCCCATTTCCAGTCGGAGGTACATTTGATGCCGAAGTGGTTGTTGGCGTTCACTGCCAGTTCGCTCATACCGGCACTGGATTCCAATAGTGCCTGTGCCATCGTTATGGCAGCCGGTATGCCGTATTCCTGTTCTTGTGCCAAGACGATGTCCTTGTACCGGTCGATGTATGCCAAATAATTCGTATCAACCGGCTCTTGTGCATGCGTATGCACACAACATAAAATCAATAAAAGAAGTTCCATTTTACGCATAATTCCAACTTTTGCGGTGCAAAAGTACAAAAAAATTTCCATATTTGCAAAAAAAAGTGTACCTTTGCACTCGCGTTATGACTTATTTTTTGTCTTTGGGCAGCAATATATCTCCCCGGCACCGGTCTATTGACGAGGCGTGCCGATTATTAAACGAGCGTTGTGGAACTATTCTGCGTCGTTCGTCGGACTATTTCTCCATGCCCGTCGGGTATGTCTCTGACCACGAGTATTTGAATATATGTGTTGAGTTGGATTCGCTTATGGACCCTATGGAACTGCTTTGGGCTACGCAGCAGATAGAGCGCGAGTTGGGTCGCACCCAAAAGAATCATTATTCCGACCGCACGATAGATATTGACCTATTGCAGGCTTTTGATGCGCAGGGTAGGGAGGCAACGGTTCATACTAACGAACTCACGCTCCCGCATCCGAGGATGCAAGAGCGTGACTTTGTCCAGATTCCCCTTCGGGAAATTATTCCTTAAACCCGCCCAAATGCGTTAGCGGTTAATCATGTCTATGATTTTCCGGATGCACGCTTTGGCATCTTGTAGGTCTTTACCCATGGACGTGGAGGCGTCCAACAGGAACATACAATATGTATTAGGTTTGGCAATCGCCTGCTTGGTATATTCGGTGTTCTGCTGCCATACTTCGCCATTCTTATATTCCTGGATAGTCTCTTCCGGCAGGAAAAGCGTATTCGATTTGGC
>JAGHSG010000136.1 GCA_018066005.1 Bacteroidales bacterium
ATCCTTGTTGCCATGGTTGGATGTCAACAACAGGAATCCAGAACATCGCTTTCCAATATAGCACGAATCATCGTTTGCTTTTACTCCCCATGACAGTTTCCCCGGTATGGCCGCCGCTAAATTTATCGTGGAAGAACTGAACGATACCGGCATTATCCGTATGCGCAAGAACGACTCGGTGGCATTCGGTACACCAATCAACAAAATCGTTCCTGCCATATCTTATTATGCACCCCCCGCTGCCGTTGTGTTTTATTTGGGCGATTCAATAGCTATTCCATTAACAGGATATGACACCTTAGATTTAAGTATTCGTCCTATCAAGGTGCGTGTCATTTCACAAGATACCAAGAATGAGAAATGGTATAATTTAGATTTCAATGTACATACTATGAACGGGGACTTGTTCCTGTGGGACACTCTGACAACGGCTATCTCCCCGCAAAAAGTAGGCGAACAAAAAGCATTGAATATGAATGGCACTTTCTATTTCTATCAAAATAATGGTTTCCGCCCGCGGATGTTTATGTCACAGGACAAGGGAGTGACTTGGACGGAAAAGACTATTACCGGCCTGCCCACTAATTGCACCGTTCGGCAAATAACGGAAGGTCCGTCGCAATTCTTCTACGCGCAAGACAATAAACTATATCTATCCGACAACGGCTATGAATGGCAAGAAGCAGCCACCTTGGATATACAAGTGATGGCGATATATATGTGCTTTAACGAATATATCTGGTTCTCCGGTCGAGACAGCGAAGGCAAAGCACGCTTATATACTATTGGAGAGGATTTGACACCCGTTATTCAAACCAATATAGGTTTGCTGGGTGACACCTTACCACTCAATTTCCCCGTACAAGACTTTGCATCCATTCCGTTTACCAGCAGTAGTTTGCATCTGCATAACCTGATAGCCGGCGGATATGACCGCAGAGGAGAAATAACCAATGCGCTGTGGAGTTTGGAATATAATTATATCTACGACACCTACCACATAACGGATATGGCGAGCGAGAGTAAGTTTCCACCCTTCGCAGGTGCCAGCATCTCGTATTACGGTAAGTTCCTGTATCTAATCGGTGGCATCCACGATGACCGCTCGTTTATCGAAGATGTTTATGTTTCCACTAACGAAGGTATGCATTGGACACAAGTGCAAGACACACTCAATCCGATGAAGCCGGGAGCATTTGTCCGCCGTTATCGTACCACAACCTTTGTGGATAGCACCAATTTATATATCATCGGCGGCGAAGATTTTACCACCGGTTATTCGGATGTCTATCGCGGTAAAATGAATAGCATCGGTTGGCCGGAGATAGGGAATTAGTTTAGAGTTTAGAGTTTAGAGATTAGAGATTAGAGATATACAAAAGTGCCACTCGGAGGGAGCGGCACTTTTTTTATCTACGCGCCAGAGGCGCTGTAGTGTATTAGAGTTTCGGACCGGCAGCAACCAGTGCTTTACCTGCTTCGTTGGTCTCGTATTTAACGAAGTTCTTGATGAAGCGACCAGCCAAGTCTTTGGCTTTCTCTTCCCATTGAGCAGCGTTAGCATAGGTGTCGCGAGGATCCAAGATAGCGGGATCTACGCCGGGCAGTTGAGTCGGTACTTCGAAGTCGAAGTAAGGAATCTTCTTGGTCGGAGCGCTCAGGATGCTACCATCCAGAATGGCGTCAATAATACCACGGGTGTCGCGGATAGAGATACGTTTGCCCGTACCGTTCCAACCGGTGTTAACGAGGTATGCCTTGGCACCGCTCTTTTCCATCTTCTTAACCAATTCTTCTGCATATTTGGTAGGATGCAACTCCAAGAAAGCCTGACCGAAGCAAGCCGAGAAAGTAGGAGTCGGCTCGGTGATACCACGCTCGGTACCTGCCAATTTAGCCGTGAAACCGCTCAGGAAATAATATTTGGTCTGCTCGGGAGTCAGGATGCTAACGGGAGGCAGTACACCAAAGGCGTCTGCACTGAGGAAGATAACATTCTTGGCGTCAGGACCGGCACTGATGGGCTTAACGATTTTCTCGATGTGGTTGATAGGATAGCTGACGCGAGTATTCTCGGTAACGCTCTTGTCATCAAAGTCAATCTTACCGTTTGCATCTACGGTAACGTTCTCCAACAGGGCATTGCGGCGGATAGCGTTGTAGATATCAGGCTCGCTCTCTTTGTCGAGTTTGATAACCTTAGCATAGCAACCGCCTTCCAGGTTGAACACACCTTTGTCATCCCATCCGTGCTCGTCGTCACCAATCAGCAGACGTTTAGGATCGGTAGAAAGAGTGGTCTTACCGGTACCGGACAAGCCGAAGAAAATAGCGGTGTTCTTGCCTTCCATATCGGTGTTAGCCGAGCAGTGCATGGAAGCAATACCTTGCAGAGGCAAGTAGTAGTTCTGCATGGAGAACATACCTTTTTTCATCTCGCCGCCATACCAGGTGTTGATGATGACTTGCTCACGCGTCGTGGTGTTGAAAGCCACGCAAGTTTCGGAGTTCAAACCTAACTCTTTGTGTTATCCACTTTGGCTTTGGAGGCGTTGTAGATAACGAAGTTCGGCTCAAATTCTTCAAACTCCTCAG
>JAGHSG010000078.1 GCA_018066005.1 Bacteroidales bacterium
ATAATTCTTCTCCTCGTCCTCCTCCCTTCTGCGGCATGGCTGCTCTTCTCCCATCAGTCGTCTGAATCGTCTTCGCTCTTTGACCCGAATATATCGCATCTAAACTATATGACCGACCAGCAGAGAGCCGACTTTGCCTGGTTTGAGTCCTTGAATCAGTTGACGGACGATTCTGCTTATCTCTATTCGTCCGCTTGTGACGAATTGCAACAGCGTATGGAACGTTGGCACACGTTCTGTCAAACGCACGATATGGCGCGTTTGGCTGCTCTGGTGCAGCAGGAAGCAACAACAGCGGGTTTGCGTTCGGACTTGGCAGAGCCTTTCTGCTCTGCCATAACAGCGTGCGCAACAGGCGCCGACAGCGCCTATCCCGAAGCGGATTATGCGGACGCCACTCTGTTGGCGCAACTATGGCCGGGACGTTTGGATAACGAGAGACTGAACTCACAGATGGCGAATGCCCTTGTGGATGAATTTGATTATTTAGGTCTTATCTGCTCGGTACTGGTCTTTGTCTTCCTCTTGATTAGTTTCCGCAGTTGGCGTTTGGCTTTGATTGCTTTTGTACCGATGCTGCTCAGTTGGGTTGTTATCATCGCCGTCATGCAGGTCTGCGGGTTACATTTTAATATCGTCAATATCATCTTGGCAACGTTTATTTTCGGTCAGGGGGACGACTATACCATCTTTGTCGTCGAGGGCTTGGATTATGAACGGAGAACAGGAAAAACGATGCTGCCGCAGTTCCAGAGGGAGATATTTATCTCGGCTATCTTTATGTTAGTTGGAATAGGTGTACTGGTGTTGGCTCAGCACCCTGCTATGTTCTCTTTGGGGGCTGTCACGCTGATAGGAATGACCGCAGTCGTCCTGATGGCTATATTGGTACCGCCGTTGCTGATGCACCATAAATCGGACCCAAATACAGCGGACATAAAGCCGTAATTAAGGAAAAATGCGTGCCGGATGCGTTTTTTTGCCTTTTTATTTGCGTAATTCAGAAAAAAGCAGTACCTTTGCACCCGCTTTTCGATGACGGGAAGTAGTTCAGTCCGGTAGAATGCCTGGTTTGGGACCAGGTGGTCGCAGGTTCGAATCCTGTCTTCCCGACCAAAAAAAGCAGCAGATTTTGTCTGCTGCTTTTCTTTATTATTTCTGTATTTACACGATTTTGGCGGGGATGAGTTTCTCGCGGATATTGACGTAGATAATAGTCTCTTTGGCGGAGAAGGCTTTTTGCACATAGCCCATACCAATTCCCACTTTCGTGGTAGGTATCATGATACCCGAAGTGACATTACCAATCACGTTGCCTTCGGCATCGCAGATGGGGTAGCCGTTACGCGGGATAGCACGTTCCTGCATCTCAAAGTGTACCAGTTTGCGCGTGATACCTTCGGCTTTCTGTTTGAGCAGATATTCCTTGTCAATAAAGTCCTTGGCATCAAACTTGGTAATCCAACCTAAACCTGCTTCCAGCGGGGATGTCGTGTCGTCTATATCATGTCCGTAGAGACAATACCACTTCTCCAAACGCAACGAGTCGCGAGCGCCCAAACCGATAGGTGCCAAGCCAAACTCCTTGCCTACTTCAAAGAGGGCATTCCAAATCTGCATGCCGTCTTCCTTCTTGAAATAGAGTTCAAATCCGCCTGCTCCGGTATAGCCCGTATTGGACAAGATAACGCCCTGAACGCCTGCGAAGGACCATTCACGGAAGGAATAGTACGGAATAGCACTCAAATCGGCATCGGTTAGACGTTGCAGCATCTCGGTGGCTTTGGGACCTTGGACGGCTAATTGACCGTATTTATCCGAAGCATTTTCCAATGTCAGTCCTGCAAAAGATTTGGAGTGCTCTAAGCACCAAGCCCAGTCTTTGTCTATGTTGCCGGCGTTAACAACGAGCAGATATTTGGTGGTGGAGTACTTATATATAATAAGGTCATCCACTATACCGCCTTTGCCGTTGGGGAAGCAAGTATATTGTGCCTTGCCTGCATCCAATTTGCTGACATCGTTGGTGGTTATGTATTGCAAGAAATCCAAAGCCTTGTCTCCTTTGACCCAGAACTCACCCATGTGGCTGACGTCAAAGACACCTACGCCTTCGCGAACGATACGGTGTTCTTCTTGAATTCCGGTTGGATACTGAATAGGCATATTGAAGCCGGCAAATTCGGCCATACGAGCACCCAAAGCAATGTGGGTGTCTGTGAAAGGAGTTGTTTTTAACATGATTGTATAATGTTTAAGATAACTTTCATTGCCGCTTCCATAGACGGAATAGGCAGATATTCAAAACGCGAGTGGAAATTCTCGCCACCGGCAAAGATGTTGGGGCAGGGCAGTCCCATAAAGGACAGACGTGCTCCGTCCGTACCCCCGCGAATAGGCTGCACTTTGGGTGCAATACCGGCTTCTTCAATAGCCCGCATCGCCAAATCGACCACATGCATGTTGGATTCAATCTTCTCGCGCATATTGTAGTACTGGTCACGCATCTCTATCTCAACCGTTCCTGCGCCATACTGGTTATTCAGCGTCTTGACGATGGTGGTTATTTGCAACTTGCGTGCTTCAAAGTGGTCTCTGTCATGGTCGCGGATGATGAAACTCAACGTGGCTTCTTCTACTGTTCCGGACATACCTGTCAAGTGGAAGAATCCTTCGTAACCCTGTGTGTGGGCAGGCGTCTCATCTTCCGGCAACATAGCCACAAAACGATGAGCGATGAGCATGGCGTTTTTCATTTTCTGGTAGGCAGAGCCCGGATGGACATTCACTCCGTGAATGGTCACTTTAAGCCCGGCAGCGTTGAAATTCTCGTATTCGAGTTCGCCAACGGCGCCGCCATCCATCGTATAAGCCCAGTCGGCATTGAACTTGGCTACGTCAAAATGGTCTGCACCTTCGCCAATCTCTTCATCCGGCGTGAAGCCGATACGCACCGTTCCGTGCTCTATTTCGGGATGTT
>JAGHSG010000153.1 GCA_018066005.1 Bacteroidales bacterium
GACGTTGTTTTGGACGGTTGTGAGCGCTTGCGTCAACGCCCAGTGGGGCAGTTGGTAGATGCTTTGCGTTTATGTGGGGCGCAGATTGAATATATGGGTGAGCAGGGCTATCCGCCTGTGCATATTGCCGGGCGAAAATTGGCTGTTCAGACCGTGACCATACCGCGACCACTCTCTCCCCAGTTTATCTCCGCTCTCCTGCTAATCGGTGTCTCTATTCAGACGGATATCACCTCCCCCTATATTGAGATGACCCAACACCTAATCACCCATTATAATCGTGCATTGTGCATTGTCAATCGTCAACTGGAGAAGGACTGGTCTGCTGCGGCTTTCTGGTACGAGTATGTTGCCCTGCATGGGGGTGAGATGCTGCTGAAAGGTCTGCAAAAAGATTCTCTGCAAGGGGATAAAGTAGTGGCGGCACTTTTTCGCCCGTTAGGTGTACAAACGGATTACAATGCGGACGGTGTACGTATTTATCACGCAGAAAGAGTGGGGGATACGCTGACTGTTGATTTCTCCGCCTGCCCCGATTTATATCCGGCTATTGCCATTACGTGCGACTGCTTGCATATCTCTCTGCAAGCCCTTGGAACAGAAGCATTGGCTATCAAGGAGAGTAACCGCCTCTTGGCGGTCAAGGAACGCCGGACCTATCACGACCACCGCATCGCTATGGCACTCTTGGCGGCTGACCTGCCCTGCGACGATACCGATTGCATCACCAAGTCTTATCCCGCTTTCATCGAGCAATTGTGCATTGTGCATTGTCAATCGCTAACCGACACTGTGCATTGTGCATTGTCAACCGTCAACCGAATAATTCCGCGCAGAGGAATCAACGATGATAATAAAGGCAAGAAATACGCTTTGCACAAACTTATTTCTGCTGCCACGGCGGAATATGTGTGGCTTATGGATGATGATATAACCCCTGCTCCCGCTTCCCAATCCCCCATTCTCCATTCTCTAATAGGTGATGCCGACTTGTACATCCTTCCCATCCAAATGGTAGGTGGCGATAGTCTGTTGGAACGCTTGCAGATAGCCGAATATGCTGCTATACAAGAAGTTACCATGCGTACTGCCAAGCGTGGCAAGGCGGTTATGTGCAGCGGTGCCAACCTGATTGTCCGTCGTGAACGGTGGTTGGAGAGTTATCCCGACTTGCACGTGGATATACCTTCCGGAGACGATATGTTTCTCTTGGAATCTTTTCGGCGCAGGAATTTGCGCATAGCATGTATAGATGACCCTGCTTATACGGCTACCGTTTCTGCCATCCCCTCTTGGTCGGCTTTTTGGCGTCAGCGTATGCGTTGGGCAGGCAAGGCGCCTCATTATCGGGATCGTATAATCGTGAGGTATGGAGTAGGCGTTTTATTGGCAAACATCCTCCAACTCCTATGCCCGGTGGTCATTCTGATTAAGTTCCCCATTGAATACCGTCTCATCAAAAAAAGAGACCCGGAGGTCTCTTTCTTCATTGCTTTACTGTTGGAGATTATCTATCCCCTGTACATGTTATTGTGCATCCTCGGCGGGTTGTGCAGGAAGGGCTGGTAATTGCTCTGCTGCTGCCTCTACTTGCTCGGTGATGGCACTGTCTTCTGCGGTCATTTCTTGTTGACCTTGTTTAACGCCAACGGCCAAAATACTCAGAAAAACGATAACGGCAGCCAAAGTCCAACTGGCTTTCTCTAAGAAATCAGTCGTCTTGGGTGCGCCCGTAACTTGGTTACCACTGGCAAAACCTGCTGCCAATCCTCCTCCTTTGCTATTCTGAACCAATACCAAAAGAATCAGCAGAATGGAGGCAATAACAATTAAAATTGTAAAAAGAGTGTACATAGTTGTATGTTTTTTATTAATAATTCACGTTTGAGCGTGCAAAGTTAGTGATTTTTTTTGATATATGCAAATTTTTTTACCATTTTGCGACAGTATCGTTGTAGATACTCTCCGCAATCTCCGTAATCATGATGTTACAAAGCTCTTCTTGCACATCGTTTAGCAACTTGTTACTGTCAAATGTTTGGAAGGCTGTATAGGTCTTTTCAAAACTTTCTTCCGGTGCCACATTGTTGGTAAAACGTACCTGAACGGTGATGGTCAATTTGGTTTCTGCCGCGTAACTATCCGCCGCAATAGCCATAGGAGTAATCTCGTAACCCGTTATTTCTCCTTCCAACTCCAAATTACCACCTTTACGCAGAATCTCCAAACGCGTCTGACGGGCAAAAAGGTCGCGGATACCTTCACTCAATTCCTGACTGAGCGGAGCATAAACCAGCGGAGCCATATTAGGAAAATCGGCAATGGCAATACTGTGTGTCGTGGCATAATCAATGCTCGCACCATTGAATTTATAACTGATGGCGCAACTATTCAATAATAAAACGAATAGACCAATTATTGTTAATCGTACATTTTTCATAGTTCATATTCTTTAATCTTGCGGTACAAGGTGCGTTCTGATATATTCAGCAACTTGGCGGCGTCGCGCCTGTTGCCTTCCGTTTTTTCCAAAGCATGACGGATATGTTCTTTCTCCATTTCATCCATACTGTTTACCTCCTCGGCATAGACAGCGGCCTCTTCCGCATCGTCGTAACTGTGTTTGGTAGTGTGTACGGCAGCCGGCACATTGTTAAAGGACGTACGGATATTATCATCCAAGACCGTTGCCGTGCGTTCTCCGGTCATCAACCGGTCTAACTGCTGCTGCATCTTGCTCATGTCGCGCTTCATATCAAAGAGAACTTTGTACAATATCTCGCGCTCGTTCATGAAATTCTCTTGTCGGCCCTCCGTGTTGCGTTTTCCGATAGCCAGACTATGGGCAAACTCGTTCTCCGGCAGGTATTTGCGCAAGGTCTCTGCGGTAATGTCGTGATTCTTTTCAATAACACTAATCTGCTCGGCTACATTTTTTAACTGCCGTATATTGCCGTTCCAATAATAACTTTGCAGCAGGTTGGTTGCTTCTTCGTTCAGCCGTATAGCCGGCATACGGTATTTATCGCTTATATCCATGGCAAACTTGCGGAAGAGCATAGGGATGTCCTCTTTGCGCTCGCGCAGTGCCGGAACTTTAATCTCTACCGTATTGAGACGGTAATACAAATCCTCTCTGAACCGTCCCTCCCGGATGGCTTCCTGCATATTGACATTGGTGGCAGCCACAACACGCACATTTGTTTTTTGCACCGTGCTGGCTCCCATGCGGATGAACTCACCTTTTTCTAATACGCGCAATAACTTGGCTTGGGTAGCAATGGGCAATTCACCCACTTCATCCAAGAATAAGGTACCTCCGTTAGCAATCTCAAAATATCCTTTTCGCTCCGCTTTGGCATCCGTAAAAGCACCTTTCTCGTGACCGAATAACTCGCTATCTATCGTGCCTTCCGGAATAGCACCGCAGTTAACGGCAAAATACGGTCCGTGTTTGCGATTACTGAAAGCATGAATAATCTGCGGGAAGAACTCTTTTCCTACACCCGATTCGCCGGTGACGAGTACACTCATCTCGGTAGGCGCCACCTGTACGGCAACTTCAATAGCACGATTCAGTTGGCTGTTCTGACCAATAATGCCGAAACGTTGTTTGACGGTTGTTAAATCTTGACTTGTCATTTCGTAGTATGTATGCGTCTAATTTGTACTAAATGATGGGTGTAGGTGTTTCCTGCCTCCACCGAAAAAATCCCCTGTTCATCGATACTTTCCACTTTCACACGTCCGCTGCAATGGATGACACGTTGGCTGTCTATCAGCATGCCGACATGGCTTATTTTGCCATCTTCGTGGTCAAAAAAGACCAAGTCACCAATTTGTGCATCTTGCAACGATTCAATACGTTCCCCTTGCGTTATCTGCTCCCCCGCGTTGCGCAATAATGAATGACCGAATAGACTATGCACGACCTGTGTAAAACCGGAGCAATCCAACCCCATAGCATTCTTTCCTCCCCATAGATAAGGTATATTCAGAAAGAAGCGTACGATACTTAACACATTGCTCTCGGTCATCTCCAACGCCTGTTCGGCTACCATCTCGGGGTCAATTTGGAACGGCACGCCTAACACCTCAAACTGTCCGTTATGATAGTTGGGCAGACATGTTCCCGCGGTTAAGGGAATCGTTTGACCGTTATTCTTGCTGACAGCGTATGCCATAGGCATCTTGACGCGGGCAGGTTGTTCTTTTCGGCTATCCTGTACCTGCTGCCACTCATCGTCATTCAGAATAGTTACCATCTTGGCATCTACCCATCCTTGTTGTCCGTCAGCATCGTTTTTTACCAGCATCCATCGGGGGTTCTGCTCCATGACGGTGCAGGTCTCGGCAAACAACAACTGTGTCTCCATACCTGCCGTTTCACGTGCTTCGGAACGAACAGGAACCACACTATGTAGCACGATGACTTTTACCATACTTCTTGCGTGTTATTATTCGGGTTTTTGGGATAGTCAATGGTGTAATGTAGACCTCGGCTCTCTTTGCGCTCCATAGCCTGACGGGTAATCAAATAACCCACATTAATCATATTTCTCAGTTCGCAGATATCACGCGTCGCTTTCACCCGTTTAAACAGGTCTTCGGTCTCCTCATACAGCAGATCCAAACGTTCCCAAGCACGTCTTAAACGCAAATCGCTGCGGACAATACCCACGTAGGTGGACATAATTTGACCGACCTCTTTCATATCCTGACTAATCAGCACTTTCTCTTCATTGGTTAATGTCCCTTCATCATTCCAATCCGGTATATTGGGGTGGAACGGATAGTTCTCGATAACACTCAGACTGTGTTTGGCTGCGGCATCGGCATACACAACGGCCTCAATTAAACTGTTGCTGGCCAATCGGTTACCTCCGTGCAGTCCGGTGCAGGAACATTCTCCGACGGCGTACAGACGCTTAATCGAACTCTCACCGTCCAGATTGACTTTTATACCGCCGCACATATAGTGCGCGCACGGGGCGACGGGGATATATTCCTTCGTGATATCTATACCTATTGACAGGCATTTTTGATAGATATTGGGGAAGTGGTGTTTGGTCTCTTCGGGGTCTTTATGCGTAACATCCAGACACACATGATCCAAACCGTGTATCTTCATCTCGTTATCAATGGCACGTGCCACAATATCACGCGGAGCCAAACTGAGACGCTCGTCGTATTTTTGCATAAACTCCTCTCCGTTAGGCAGTTTCAATATGCCTCCGTAGCCGCGCATGGCTTCGGTAATCAGGTAGGCTGGATGTGTCTCTCCGGGGTGGAAAAGAGCAGTCGGGTGGAATTGCACAAATTCCATACCCTGTACTTGTCCCTTGGCACGATACACCATGGCTATGCCGTCTCCCGTGGCAATATTCGGATTGGTGGTGGTAGCGTAGATAGCACCCGTTCCTCCTGTTGCCATCAAGGTTATTCGACTCAGATAAGTATCTATTTTTTGCGTTTCCGGGTCCAAAATATACGCTCCGTAACATTCTATATCCGGTGTCCGCCTTGTTACACGTACTCCCAAGTGGTGTTGCGTGATAATCTCCACGGCAAAATGGTTTTCCAATACGTCAATATAGGGATTGTGGCGTACGGCTTCCATCAGTCCTCTCTGAATCTCCGCTCCGGTGTCGTCCGCGTGGTGGAGAATACGGAATTCGCTATGTCCGCCTTCCCGGTGCAAATCAAAGTGACCGTCTTCTTTTTTGTCAAAGTTAACCCCCCAGTTAACTAATTCCATGATTTGCTGCGGGGCGTTGCGAACAACCTGTTCCACGGCTGCGGGATCGCTAATCCAGTCTCCTGCTACCATAGTGTCGTGGATGTGTTTCTCAAAATCATCCACTAACAGATTCGTAACGGAAGCTATACCGCCTTGTGCTTTGGCAGTATTGGCTTCATCCAGGGTTGTCTTGCAACAGAGGGCAATCTTGTATTTCTGAGTGCGCGCTACTTTTAATGCAAAACTCATCCCGGCTACGCCACCACCGATGATGAGAAAATCATACTTTTTGGTCATTGTATAATAGATAATTTTCTTTTTTTCGTGAAAAAGCGTGCAAATTTACAGAATTTTTTGCATATATGCAAATTTATTTGGCTTTTGCCAGCGCAAAGACCGCAATTTTGCATCCATAGACCTTCTTAAAGGCCGTCATGGCAGAACAAACAGTCGCCCCCGTCGTGATAATATCATCCACAATCAAGATGGTCTTTTTATACAACTCTTCCGGATGATTAACTGCAAATAATCCGGACTGAATTTGTTGCCGCTCTTCCCGACCCGACTGCGACTGCTTCTTATTGTTCCTCTCACGCGTCAAATTATCAGTATTCATCGGTAAAAGTAGTACATCTTGCAGGCCCTTGGCTATCCACTCGGATTGATTAAATCCACGTGTTCTGAATCGCTTGGGATGCAGGGGAATGGGCATAATCAAATCTATTCCGTCAAAGAATCCTGTATCAACCCATTCACGGGCGGCTTGTTGACCTAATTGACGCAATAACGGCGGATTGCCCTGACCGAATTTGGCTTGAAACATAATTTGTTGCAACCAACTGCCTTTTTCATATTCCAACCAACATCCTCCCCACCTGAAATGCGGATCATCCTGCAACAACACTTCGGTGCTGTTATCCCGTTGCAAGGCTTGTTCCGTCCGTGGCAATTGTGCCATACATTTGGGGCAAAGGGACTCCTCCTCACCCAACGGTTCATGGCAGACGGGACAGGTATATGGGAAAAATAAATCCGTTAAATAAGTTCCAATACGCATAAAAATTGATAGAATGTTTGCAAAAATACTCTTTTTTTTGCATTTATGCAAATTTTTCTGTACCTTTGTACGTTTTTTCGTCAAATAATCTAATCAATATGTCTTTACAATGTGGTATAGTAGGGTTACCCAATGTCGGTAAATCGACCCTTTTTAACTGCCTCTCATCGGCAAAAGCGCAATCTGCTAACTTCCCGTTTTGCACCATCGAACCTAATGTGGGTGTCATCACGGTCCCCGATGAACGTTTAATCAAATTAGGTGAATTATGTCATCCGGAGCGCGGTGTCATCCCGACAACGGTGGAGATTGTAGATATAGCAGGCTTGGTCAAGGGGGCCAGCAAGGGTGAGGGATTAGGCAACAAATTCCTTAGTAATATACGCGACTGCGATGCTATCCTGCATGTTCTTCGTTGCTTTGATGACGATAATGTGGTGCATGTGGATGGCACCGTTGATCCTATTCGGGATAAAGAAATCATAGATGCCGAACTGCAACTTAAAGACCTCGAAACAATCGAGAGTCGTATCTCCAAAACGGAAAAACAAGCCAAAGCAGGTGGAGATAAACAGGCCAAACTGGCTCTGGAAGTGATGCAACGCTATCACGAAGCGTTATCCCAAGGTCTTAACGCCCGTACGGTGGAGCTCGCTAATAAGGAAGAAGAAGCCGCTGCCAAAGAGATGTGCCTGCTCACCAATAAACCGGTCCTCTACGTCTGCAACGTAGACGAAGCGTCGGCGGTCAACGGTAATGCTTATGTGGAGAAAGTCCGTGCTGCTGTCGAAAAAGAAGATGCACAGGTGCTTGTTGTGGCTGCTAAAATAGAATCCGAAATAGCCGAATTGGAGAGTTACGAAGAGCGTCAAATGTTCTTGGAAGAAATAGGACTGAAAGAGAGTGGCGTCAACCGTCTTATCAAGGCGGCGTATGCGTTGCTCAACTTGCGTACCTTCCTGACTGCCGGTAGTGATGAGGTACGTGCTTGGACATTCCGCGCCGGCTGGAAAGCACCGCAATGTGCCGGTGTTATCCATACGGATTTTGAACGGGGATTCATCCGTGCCGAAGTAATCAAATACGAGGATTATATAACCCTTGGCGGGGAATCGGCTTGCCGTGCTGCCGGCAAATTGGGTGTGGAAGGTAAGGACTACCTCGTGCAGGATGGCGATATTATGCACTTCTTGTTCAATGTATAAGTTGCTAATAGGTAGATAAAAGATTATGGAAATACTGTCATTATTATCAAATCCTTGGTTGGCGTGCTTGGTCATCGTTATTGGCTTTTATCTGTTGGTCAAGGGTGCCGATTGGTTGGTTAGTGGCGCTTCTTCCGTAGCGCGACAGATGGGGGTCAGTCCGTTGGTCATCGGTTTGACGGTTGTGGCTTTTGGAACATCTATGCCGGAGTTTATTGTCAGTGCGATTGCGGCCATCGAAGGAAATACGGAAATAGCCATTACGAATATATTAGGCAGTAATTCCATCAATACATGTATTATTTTAGGTTTGTCTGCCCTTATCTATCCTGTTGCTTCCCAAAAATCCAGCCGTAAGTTTGATATTCCCTTCTCCGTATTGGCAGGTTTGTTGGTGTTGCTGTTTGCCACCTACACGCGTCCTTTGGTTTTCCGTTGGGGCAATTGGGGTGCGTTCAGTTTTCAATGTGGTTTTATATCCGGTGTGGGAGGTGCTTTCTTACTACTGTGCTTTATCGTTTTTATGTGGCATAGTGTACATTATGCCAAGGGAAATCCTAACAAACAAGCAGAAGACACCGTGTCTATCTCGCGCACGCGTGCGTACCTTTTAATCTTAATAGGATTGGTAGGGCTTGTTTTAGGAGGGGAGATGATTGTCCGTTCTGCCACCTCTATTGCTCATCAGTTGGGCGTTAGCGATGCCATCATCGGATTGACTATTGTGGCTTTGGGTACCTCTTTACCCGAATTGGCAACCTCGTGTGTGGCGGCTTATCGCCATAATTCAGACCTTGCCATCGGTAATGTCATCGGCTCCAACATCTTCAATGTCTTCTTTATTTTAGGAACGAGTGCCCTCATCCATCCGTTACCTGTTTATCCGGGCTTGTGGCTGGATGCAGCCATAGTAACTCTGAGCAGCATGTTAGTTATGTTGTTCGTTTATAGCAATAAAGAGCATAAGATACAGCGTGGACACGGAGCCGTGCTGTTGCTGTTGTATGCTATTTATTTGACATATCGAATTGTGATAGCGTAAGGCGGTTAAACAGGCGTCTTTCTTTATCCCACAACCATCCCCATTTATTAAAATAGCGGCACATATTGACGCTATGTACCCAAGTCATCTTCCAATTATGGTAAGAGGCTTTGGCGTGGTCGTGAATAATAGTAACCGCCGGATAGTAGAGCGTCAAATAATCCCGATGAATAGTGCGTGTCAGGTCTATATCTTCGGGGTACATAAAATAGCGCTCGTCAAACAATCGGGCTTTCAGCGCTGCTTCTGTCCGTAGTAGCATAAAGCACCCGCTCAAATAAGGTACGTTCATCGGCCTATCATAACCTGTTTGCCTCAATTCATATCGCTCGTTGCGTTTTTGAGTCCATTTCATCGGCAAGAAGCGTCTGGCAAACACATCCCACGGAGTGGGTAATAATTTGCATAGATACTGCAATTCGCCATTGGGATAGGTTACTTTGGGCATCAGACTTCCTACTTCCGGATGACTTGTCATAAAATCATGCAGCAGGTCTAAATCACTTGCTTGTATCCATACATCGGCATTGATTACCAAATGGAGAGGTGTATTCCATCGCACACTCTGCCGAATGGCTATGTTATGGGCTTTGCCGTAACCTACATTCTTCCCTTCGTTCCAGATATATGCCACTTTGCCCGATGAAATGGGTACTTTTTGCACTTTCTCCTCCGAATTATCTACAAGATATATTTTCCTTGTGCAACTTGCACGCAGCAACTCCTCGCACAGGTTACTCACTTGTGTCCAATCCGGATGATATAGTACAATGCTTATGTTTAGCATGATTCGGCTAATAGGTCCGTCAGGCGGTCGCGATATAATTGAATGATGATTTCTTCGTCGTATAACTGATGAATACGCTCTCTGCCGTTCTTACCGAATTCTTGTCTTTCTTCTTCACTTAACGACAGAATATGCATCATACAAGCAATCAGACTGCTGGTGTTTTGTGGTTCGCAAAGGAAACCGTTTAAGCCGTTTACCACCACTTCTCGGCAGCCGGGTACATTGGATGCAATGATAGGCTTGGCCATTGAGGCGGCCTCTAACAGCACGCGAGAGACACCCTCGCGATAAGAAGGTAAGACCAAACAAGAGGTGTTGGCTATGTATGGAACAACATCATTTGTTTCGCCTAAATATTTAATAACTCCCGTCTTCTCCCATTTATCCATTTGTTCACTACTAATCGAAGCCGGGTTGCTGGCGCCTAAGGGACCTAATATCTTAAAGCATACTTTGGGATGTTGTTTTTTTACTTCTTTGGCTGCGGCTACAAACTCACCCACACCTTTGTCCCATAGTACTCGACCGACAAATAGGAAAGAGAAATTAGTTGGAGTTCCCGTACTGGGTTTGAAGCGCTCCATATTGACACCTTCTCCGCTTATGACACGTGCCTTACGGGCAATGACTATATTACGCTCCACAAACAATGTTTTATCTTCTTGGTTTAAGAACCACACTTCGTTGGCATGCCTTAACGAATTGCGGTATAACCATTGACTGAGCCGATTAATCCAACCTTTTCGGATAAATGTATATCCCAATCCGGTCACAACGGATGTCTGTGGAATTTTAGCCATCGCGGCTGCCCAGCCACCATAAATAACCGGTTTAATGGTATAGTGGAAGATGTAGTCAAAATGTTCTTTTTTGTATAATTTAGTCAGTTCGCTAACTAATTTAAGGTCCAAAAACGGATTCATACCCTTACAATCTATCTCAATGGAGATAAATCGTATTCCTGCCTGACGGAAGGGGGTTATATCACTATCCCTTGGAGCAATAACGGTAACCTGGTAGCCGTCTTTAGCCAAAGCAGCCATTACTCCATAACGGAAATTATACATCGTTTTGGAACTATTCCCGACAAATGCTATTTTATGTGAATTCATAACTTAATTTTTTTGCGGACAACAAGCATGTATCATTGATGCCATCTTCTCTTTGCAGCGTGCTCCGAATAGCGTTAAGATGATCTTGCGCATCCAATTATAGATGGGCGAATGCCATGTTCCGGTATAATGATGAATAGAATAGGTGTTCTCTGTTTGATAGATATGTTCATTCTCCTTCGGAGAGAAATAGTCTTGGGGAAATATATTTAACACATCATCCTGATGAACAAAATCTCCCGCTTGCGCAATATCCACTTCCGTGTAACGGGCGGCAATAATATCTTGCATAATGCGCGGCATAGGTCGTGTATTCTGCTGGCCGTTCTCTATGAACGAATGCTGTTCGTAGTAATCCATCAGATAACGAAATAACGGATGTTTCTTCTCAAAACCCATAGTAGCGGCTTCAATATAACCTGACACACGCTCGTGACCGATGAAATAAGGCAGTTCCAATAAATCATTATAACTGCGTACGACTTCCACATCCGAATCCAAATAAATACCGCCATAGTTATACAATGCATAACAACGGATATAATCGGCAGCAAAAGCGTATTTCTTTTGTTGATATGCTTCTTTTACCCAACAAACCGATTCAATATCAAACCGGTTCTTGTCCCATAACATCAACTCATAGTCCGGCAATAATCGTTTCCAACTATCTATGCAGAACTGAATCTTCTTGGGATAAGGTTCGTCGCTTAACCAGCAATAATGGATAATCTTAGGTATCATAGTTATTGTATTTAGTAATAATGGCGAAGTATGCAATATAATTTAACAGATAGGCGAATAACTCCTATTTTGATACGATCCACCCACCCAAACAGGTGGGCATTGTACGGAGTTGTCCGTATCGTCGGCTCAAGCCGCTTCAAATAGTCATATCTATTCGCATAATCATATTTGGCTACGGTGGTTAGAATAGACTCACTCATATTCCATATCTGTCGGTCCAGTAGTGCCCAAGAGTCATATTCTTTTTTCAGTTGTTGCAATCGTTCCAAGGTCAGGAACTGATGCTCTATATTCGTTTGGGCCTGTTGTAGAGTTAACGTGTGGGTGATGGAGCCGGTTCGTAACTTATACTGATACACTTCCTCATCACATATCATCACACGTTTGGCACGCCATAACATAATAGGAGTCCAACGTACATCTTCGTAATAAACTCCTTTCTCAAACCACAATGGACAAACCTCGTTCACAATCAATGTCCTGCGGATGAGATAAGTCCAGGCGTATGCTCTAAATACTTTTTGATAACTCAAATACGTCTTCCCGTCCATTATCGTCTCTCGCGGACCCCATGTGTGACTGACTTGTTTTTTTGTTCCGTCTTCATCATACACTCCGTACTGAAAGCGCACGACATCCGGCTTTTTCTGCATGGCCAAATTCATTGGATGGGACAACGATTGTGGCCGTAAGGTGTCATCTGCATCCAAAAAGAGTATATATTGTCCCGTGGCTCGTTGAAGGCCATTATTTCTCGCCATAGATAACCCCAGATTGGACTGGTGCAAGACCGTCATATTGGGTATTCGCTTACTCCAAGCATCGGTCATTGCCGAAGTGCCATCCGTTGAACCGTCATCTACCACAATAACCTCATATTGCTCTGCTGCCAACTGCTGCGCCAGCACACTCTCCAAACATGCGTCCAAATAGGCGGCTACGTTGTAGGCGGGGATAATAATGGATATATTCGGATTCATTCAAAGACGGCTTTTAAGGTTATACTGATGGTTGACTTGACCGCAATAACAATCTTCCTATACCACGGCAAACAGCGCATAGTTAGGATAATACCTAATTTTCGGAATGGATTAACTAAGCTGTTACAACGGCATATTTTCTCCAAGAAATCTACCACCTCCGCATCTGTGATGGATGATTGATAAGTGCGATAAACAATCTCTAACGGAATAAAGCGTTCATCGGGAATAAAACCGTAAAAGACGGGTAAATCATGCACTTTCTGTCGGAAAGTCTTTTTTTCATAATGTCCCGCTCCATCTACCGTGTTCTTGTCGTGGTGCCGATAACTCATCAATATGTCCGGTAGGTTGTGTTTGTCTCCTAACAAAGCCCCTGCGTATGCTACCCATTCATCGTAATAAAGAGCGGTCATACTATTCTCGACACGGTATATTGTGGGTAATAAGATATCCAATAATGCCCGATTGAATACCATGGTACAACCTTGATTACGCGAATAAGTCAGCAGCGTAGCTGCCCAGCCTTCGGTATAAGGAGCATGAATAACCGAGAGCACCTCACCAGCGGCATTGATATCTTGACGCAAAGACGATACGACACAAGGTTTACGCGTGTCCATTGTCGCTATATGCGCATACAAAGTCTCTAATTTATTAGGAAACCAAATATCATCTTGATCGCATATACTAATCAACTCTCCGGTACACAACGCCATCGCCTTAAAGAAATTGGCATTCACACCCAGGGGCTGTTGATTCACTTCATAAATCAGCCCGTATCGTTGTTTATACTCATCCAATATGGCCACGGTACCGTCTGTTGAATAGTCGTCACATACCACCACCTCATCCGGCAGGCGAGTCTGTCGGTAGATGCTATCCAACTGTTCGCGGAGGAAACGGGCACCATTATAGGTCGCTATGGCAACGGATAGAGTCATTATTCTGCTTCTTTTATGCGGTCTTCGTAAAAACTATAATTGCACACTACTTCATAGGCATCTTCGCGGAAGAAGACATCTTCCGTTTCATCCACGATACAAGTGTAGGGAACAAAGAACTGATAGAAATGAAAATCTATCTTGGACCAATAAGCCGCTTCATACCATATCCAAAAAGCAAACGCAGCCACGATGGTGCCTAAACGGAAAATAAGATGCAATTTGGTCTCCAATAGATGAGCTATCAATTCCGTCAGCATAATGAGATAGAATATCTGCACATAATTGAAGAAACGAGTAAAACCGGCAAACACGCACCCCACAAAAGCAACCAAAATCAATAATCCGGTCATACGCTCGCGGTATTCTTTTTCCGATGAACTGACCTCTTGCTCCCGATTAAAATAAATGGCAAACATCGGCACTACCATCATGGACAGGAAGGAACGCAAGAATCCGAAAAAGTTGGTTTGAATGGATGTGTAAGTTACCAACTTACGTCCTATGGCGCCGGCATCATGACTTAAAAAATAAGACAAAACGGGTATCAGCACTTTATCACTCAAAATCCAGCAAACGAAAGTGACGCTTAGGATGATAAGTATATTCTTCCGGCTTAACTCAATTGTACGGACGAGTGGCAGAATGAATAATATGCAGGCAGAAAGATGGAACCCCAAGGCCAATAGGGTAAATAACCAATAACGTTTGCGGTTATCGGATATAAATGCTTCCATCGCTACCAGACCAAACGCAATGGCAGGACCTTCACGCATCACTTCGGTGTTGAACTGAAAGAATGTTTCGGATAAGAAGTATAGCAGCAGAAAAATAAATCCATGGTCGGTATGCTTACGCACAATCTCGCAAAGGGGAATATTGACCATAAGTGCCAAGGCGAATTGAAGTACATAAAACGAATCCGTCGTGGTCTTGACAATCAGGCATAGGAGTGTCCATAGAGGCATAAAGCCGTGACGTACCACCTCCGATGCCATACAATCCCAAATGGCATCCAATCCACTATAATAATACTTGAAAAAGCCCATATAGTCGAATTTATCTCCGCCTAAACCGTAACTGAAACCGACTATACATATCATATATAGGTACAAAACCCGATATGCAGCCAGTTTATAAGTCCCGTAACCGTCTTTCTTGTCAAAGAAGATGGAGCCGATAATGGCTAATAGAATAAATATGACATATACCCAGGTCATAACCACTCGGGAATGTCCTCACGCCAATAGAAGATAATCAAACCTAAGGTTACTAACAGTAGGGCTAAACCTACCATTACCACACGTCGCGGAGACACAGTGCGATCGGGGAACTCGGCATGCTGAAGAACAATAAACATCGGCTGATGTTCCTGCAGCCGCACTTGTGCTATCTCATACATGGCAGCAGCCACTTGTCCTTGCTCGGCTAATTGGGCGTAATAATCCACGTTACGTTGTGCTTTCTCCTGACGATAAGCAGATAGATAAGTGGATAATTGCTCCACGATCATGGTCGTTATCTGTTGGGCGATAGCCGGGTCTTGGGCAGTAACTGCAATGCCGATAGACTCGTCTTTACGCGACGGCTTGCACTCAATATCCTCACGCATCAAGTCATATAAATGCCCTTCGCTCTTGGCTTGGGGATATAAATCGGCTATTTTATGCATTGTGCCGTTCACGTCCGTTACCTGTTTTTGGGATAACTCTTGCAAGAATAAACAGTCTCCAATCACATCGGCATACGTGTCAGGAGTGATAGCGTCTCCTACGGCACTGATTTGCATGCCGGTACCCATCTCGTCAAAGATACGTTGAAAAGCCAAGGTCTCTTGGAGATTATATTCGGGTACAATCTTCGTTTTACATTGCCACTTGCGGGGTAATAAGTAGGTGGCAGCTCCAACGATCACTACCGTTCCTATCCAAACGATAAGAAATACCCACCAATGATTCCATAACTTACCCATCAGGGCTCTGACATCTACATGGTCACTCTTTGCTTTCATAATCTTATTTTAGTTAATTGAAAAGTTTTCAGCGCACAAAATTACAATTTTTTTTGCATATATGCAAAAGATTAAGTAATAAAAACAAAAAAAAAGTCCAAAACGTTCATTTTGGACTCTTTTTCAGCGTTTGTAAGTAATTTTTTACGAACTCTTACTCCATTAAGCTTCTGCGTTCTCAGCGGGAGCAGCTTCTTCTGCGGGAGTTTCTTCTGCGGGAGCTTCTTCGCCCTTAGCTTCTGCTTCTGCGGCTGCAGCTTCTGCTGCGGCTTCTTGTGCTTTAGCGGCTAATGCTTCTGCTTCTGCTTTGCGCTTTGCAGCTACAGCTTCTGCTTTTGCTTTGTTGGCTTCTACTTCAGCAGCCAGAGCTTTTTTAGCGTCTGCTACTTTCTTGTCTGCCTCTGCTTTGGAGATTTTGCCGTTTTGGGCATCTTTCTGAGCTTTCCAAGCGTCAAAACGCTTTTGAGCTTCAGCTTCATCAAATGCACCTTTCTTAACACCACCTTGCAAGTGCTTCATCAGCATAACACCTTCATTCGAAAGAATGAAACGAACGGTGTCAGACGGTTGAGCACCTACATTTACCCAATACAGAGCGCGCTCAAAGTTCAAGTCGATCTTGGCGGGATTCAGGTTGGGGTTGTACGAACCGATACGTTCGATGATTTTGCCGTCACGCGGCGAGCGGCTGTCTGCTACTACGATGTGGTAGTAAGCGTAGTCTTTGTGACCATGACGAGCCAAACGAATTGTTGTTGCCATTGTTTTGTTGTTTTTATGGGCGTTGGATACACGTATCCGTGCCCGAGTTAATAAATATGTATATGCTTTCTATCGGTAACCCGTCACCCGAATGGCAGTTCGGAATACCGGTGTGTTCGGAAACACCTCGACCGAAAAAGCTTGCAAAAGTACAACTTTTATTTGACTTATGCAAATTTTTCTTTGAAAAAATGAATATTTTCTGCTGTTTCCCATCCGAATGTCTCGCCGACTTGCCTATTTTCGGCTATATCGTCGATATAGATGGTACGGTTGCCTTGCCATCCCTGTTCCTCTAAATATTGAGCCACCGCCTCAAAAATTTTTTGTTCCGGTTTCTTGCTGTGAATCTTATGACTGAGGAAAATACGGTCAAAACAACTCATGTCGTAATGCTCCAAGATATCGCGATAATGAATGGCATTATTATTACTAAGAACCAATAAGTGGTGACCTTCGTTCTTCAAATTCTTCAAAAAAAACCAGTATTCATCGGGTATTCCTGCGTGCATAGTTACCCATGCGTCAATAATGTCCGATTCTGTCGTTCCGGGACGGGAAGCCGGTAAAAGCGTGGAGATGAACTCCTGCTCACTAACCAGACCGCATTCAAATTTCTCCATCAAACTGTCTGCGCTGCCTTCACCATTAGGATTAAGTCCCAGCACTTGTTGCATGTTCTTTTCGCCCATCAATCGGGTAAACTTTTGGATACATCCGGGCATGTTGTGCATCATCAACACACCGCCTAAATCAAAAATAATATTCATACAATTGGTCATAAATAATGTGCAAAGATACGTAAATTAATCGAGAATAGCAAATAAATTTGCATATTTGCAAAAAAAAATGTACCTTTGCATGCTAATTTGAATGAATAGGCGTTTTGGCTGACTAAAAATATGCGATTTAGAGATGTAATAGGGCAAGAATCTGTCAAGCAACAACTGCGTTTGAGTGTGCAGGAAAACCGCTTGCCGCACGCGCAACTGCTGACGGGGCCGGAAGGTGTGGGTAAACTGCAGCTTGCTATTGCTTATGCCCAGTACGTGGCATGCCGCAATAGAACGGAGCAGGATAGTTGCGGTTCGTGTCCGGCTTGTCTGCAATACCAACAACTCCAGCATCCGGACTTGCACTTTGCTTTTCCTATTGTTAAAACGGACGCGGGTGATACGTGTGATGATTTTAGTGAACAATGGCGTAATATTTTATTGGAGAAGAAATACTTTAACCTCGGAGATTGGTACGCGTGGTTAGGGGTAGAAACCAAACAGGGCATGATCTATGAGAAAGAGAGTGGGGAGATTCTGCGCAAACTGTCTTTGAAAAGTTTCGGCGACGGCTATAAGGTGATGATTATTTGGCAGCCGGAGAAGATGAATATCACGTGTGCCAATAAACTGCTCAAACTATTGGAGGAGCCGCCACAAAAAACACTCTTCCTATTGGTTAGTGAGCATCCGGATGAACTCCTGCCGACTATTATCAGTCGTGTGCAGCAGATTCGTGTGCCTCGTTTGGATGAGCAACAGTTGGCGGAGATATTCTCGCCGGACATGGCTCATATTGCTAACGGCAGTTATTTGGCTGCACGCAAATTGTCCGATGAGCAGGAGACTAATAACCGCTTCTTCAATGATTTTGTCTCGCTTATGCGTAAGGCGTGGTTAGTGGGACGGAAAAAAGACTATGCTGCCTTGCAGGAATTGAAGAAATGGAGTGCTGATATGGCGGATGCTAAAGTGGGACGTGAACGGCAGAAAGCATTCTTGCAATATGCCCAGCGGCAGGTGCGGGAGAACTATATCTATAACCTCAGTCACCCCGAAATGAACTACCAAACCTCCGATGAACAGGCGTTTTCTACCAAGTTTGCGCCATTTATTCATGACGGTAATGTGGAGCAGATTATGAATGAATTGGATAAAGCGGAGCAGCAGATAGGTCAGAACGGGAATGCCAAGATTATCTTCTTCGACCTGTGTCTGCAAATGATTGTGCTGATTAAACGATAATATATATTTTTACACTATGAATGATACGTTTACTTTGAATAACGAAGCGTGCCGATTCTCGAACAATGCGTGCAAGCGCAACTCTGCGCACATGCTTCCTGTCGTGGATTGGTTGAACGACTTACCCGAGAATGTCAAGGAGACCGATTTGGTGGAAGTCCAGTTCAAGAACACGCGCAAAGGTTATTACCGTAATGCTGACCATCTCCCGCTGGAGAAAGGAACAAAAGTGGCCGTGGAAGGTAACCCCGGACATGATATAGGCGAGGTGACCCTGACGGGGCGACTGGTTGTTAACCAGATGAAGAAATACCATATCGACTTGGAGCGGTACGAGATACGCGCTATCTATCGGGTGGCTACCGAACAGGACCTGCAGCGTGCCGAAGAGGCACATGCCAAGGAGCATAAGACGATGATTGATGCCCGTCAGATGGCCAAGTCGCTGGGGTTGGAGATGAAGATAGGTGATGTTGAATATCAGGGCGACGGTACCAAGGCTATTTTCTACTACATTGCCGATGGACGCGTCGATTTTCGTCAGTTAATCAAGCTCTATGCCGAGGCATTCCGCATACGTATCGAAATGAAGCAGATTGGTGCCCGTCAGGAAGCCGGACGTATAGGCGGGACGGGACCTTGCGGACGTGAGTTATGCTGCTCCACCTGGATGACCCAGTTCACCAGCGTAGGAACAGGTGCTGCACGATTGCAACATATATCGCCTAACCCGCAGAAACTGGCGGGACAGTGTGCCAAACTCAAATGCTGTTTGAACTACGAAGTACCTGTTTATGAGGATGCCAAGAAGCGGGGCGAGGTATTGGGTTCGCCGGTGGTAGATGATGTACAGGAAGAAGAGATTGGCTTCCAAAATGCCGTGGGTGAAGGAGATGTAACCCGTTTTGATAAGAAACGTAAAAATAATAATTTCCACAGAAATGACCGCCAAAAATCTCGTTCTAATCGTCCTCAGTAGTGTGCTCTTATCGGCTTGTACGCACGGGGCTTTCTATTCGGAGTACCGCTCTGTTCCTATTTCGGGTTGGGATATGGATTCGGTGCTGACTTTTTCGGTGCCGGTCACGGACCCTCAACAACCGGTTGACGTACTTCTCAATATACGTCATACGGATGCGTATGCGTACCAAAATATGTGGCTGTTCATCGGACAAAACGGACTGTCACAAGATACCATTGAGCTCTACTTGGCGGACGACAGGGGGCAATGGCTCGGAGATGGCAATAGTATATTCAATATGCCGGTGCTGTATCAGGAGAACATCCTCCTGACCGATAGTGTCTATACCCTGACTATTCAACAGGGGATGCGTGAACAGAGTTTGAAGGGAGTATCGGATATAGGTGTGGAGATAAGACGACATGGGGAAGAATAAACTGAAAAAATTTGCCGAGATGGAGACGTTCACCAATGTCTTCCAGTGTGCCGTCGGTCGGCTTAATGCCGAAGGTAAGTTCGAGACGCAGGCCGATACGACGGTGGATGAGATGCGCGGGCATTGGCATGAGCGTTTCTTCCGCAATACGAATCCTATCGTCCTTGAATTAGGTTGTGGCAGGGGGGAATATACGGTCGGGCTGGCGGCACTGAATCCCGATAAGAACTTCATCGGTGTGGATATCAAGGGGGCACGCTTATGGGCGGGAGCCAAGCAGGCCACCGAGCAGCACATGTCCAATGTGGCTTTTCTACGTACAAATATAGAGATGCTCCCCAAGTTCTTTTCTCCCGATGAAATAAGCGAAATTTGGATTACATTCCCCGACCCGCAGATGAAGAAAGCCACCAAACGGCTGACTTCGTCTTTCTTTATGCAGCGTTATCAGGAAGTGATGCAAGATGGCGGACTTATCCACCTCAAAACGGATAGCCCTTTCCTTAGTACTTATACTCGCGAGATGATTCGGGTGAATGGCTACACCGTAGTGGCGGACACGAATGACCTCTATTCGGAATTGACAGTTGACGATGCACAATGCACGTTCAAGGAAGCCACGATGCTGCAAACGCATTACGAACAGCAGTGGTTAGACCGTGGGATGACGATTAAGTATATCACATGGCAACTGCAAAAAAAGTCCGATTTCATCGAACCAACTATTGAAATAGAAAAAGACACTTACCGTTCTTACGGTCGTAATTATGTACCCACAACAAATCATTGATTCACTTGCGCACGTGCGCTACCCGGGGACGGGCAAGAACGTAGTAGAGAGCGGCATGCTGGAAGACGACATCCGCATTCAGGGTTTTGATGTGTCGTTCTCATTGATTTTTGAGAAGGATAATGATCCGTTTCTAAAGTCTATGCTTAAGGCAGCAGAGACGGCTATTCAGACCTATGCCGAACCTAATGCGCATGTCACCATACATACCAAGTTTAAGAAAAAAATGCCCGTTTCATCGGAAAAAGTCGAGTCGCATCCGTTGGCTAAACATATCATTGCCATTCATAGTGGCAAGGGTGGTGTAGGTAAGTCCACCGTGGCGGCTAATCTGGCTATTGCGTTGGCTAATATGGGGTATAAAGTGGGACTGCTGGATGCCGATATACACGGTCCGTCGCAGCCCAAGATGTTCCACACCGAGGATTGTCGTCCCTATTCGGTGGATATAGCCGGGCGCACGCTGATTGAGCCTATTGAGCAATACGGGGTTAAGATGTTGAGTATAGGTTTCTTCGTGGACGCGCAGTCGGCGGTTGTATGGCGTGGCGGAATGGCGTCCAATGCGATTAAACAACTCATTCAGGACGGACACTGGGAGGACTTGGATTATTTCCTGATAGATCTGCCTCCGGGCACGTCAGATATACATCTCACGTTGGTTAACGAACTGTCGTTGACGGGTGCTATTGTGGTGACGACTCCCCAACCAGTGGCGTTGGTGGATGCCCGCAAGGGTGTAGATATGTTCCGGAACGAGAAGATCAATGTGCCTGTCTTGGGTTTGATTGAGAACATGGCTTGGTTTACGCCTGCCGAACTGCCGGAGAATAAGTATTATATCTTTGGTAGGGACGGCGGTAAGCAGTTAGCCGACGAGTTAGGTATCCCCCTGTTGGGTCAGATACCGCTGGTGCAATCTATCCGCGAAGCGGGCGACGAAGGAACGCCTATTGCCATACAGACGGGTCATCCCGCTGCCGTTATCTTTGAACAAATAGCTAATCAAATTGTCCAACATTAAGGCCACCGAATTAGGAACGCAGTCTATTCGCCAGTTACTGGTCAAGTACGCGTTGCCGGGCATCATAGCGATGACCGCCAGTTCGTTGTATAACATTGTTGATTCTATTTTTATCGGTCACGGTTGCGGTGCTATGGCGTTGTCCGGTTTGACGGTTGCCAAGCCTTTTATGGATATTTGTGCGGCGTTTGGCAGTTTAGTCGGAGTAGGAGCCAGTACGATGGTGGCTATCAAGTTGGGGGAGAAAGACTATGAGAGTGCCAATAAGGTTTTAGGCAATGTCATTGTGCTCAATGTCCTGTTGTCTGCTATTGTGATGGTAGTGGGTTTGGCATTCTTGGACCCTATTCTGTATGCTTTTGGCGCCAG
>JAGHSG010000039.1 GCA_018066005.1 Bacteroidales bacterium
CGGGTGCATCGGGCAGCCCCCACAGCGGGCATTTCGCGAATCAACTCGCCATCTACCCACGGACCAAACGCACAACGGACATCGCCACTCAGGGCTGTTTGGGCGACAAAATGCCGTCCTGTATTCGCCAAACGTTTATCCGAGAGCGTCAAGACTTTGTCTGCATGCTGTTTGCCGACTGCTGCACAACGCAAGAAACGGGCTGCTCGTTGTTCACTCTCGGCAAGGGTGTAGCAATGGCTCAGGCAGGGGGACATAGCAATAGCGCGGGCAAACAGCCCCTGCGCCTCGGGCAACGACATAAGGGTCAGCACCTAAGCCCCTCCTGCCGACTGTCCGAAAAGACATATCTGTGACGGGGCACCGCCGAAAGCGGCAATCTGTTCATGCACAAACTGCAAGGCAAACAGTTGGTCTGCCGTACCTATATTGGCATCAAAACGCGGGTTGAGCGCGTGCAGATTAAGGTAACCAAAAACATTCAGGCGGTAGTTGAATGTGACTACAATCGTCCTCGTCTCGCGGGCAAAAGACGACATGTCAAAACGCAAATGCCCGCTACTCCACACTCCCGTACCGCCCGTGTTGTACGCACCTCCATGAATCCAAACCATAACGGGACACGCCTCGGGCAGACTGTCGGGAACAAAAACATTCATATATAGGCAGTCCTGCGACATGTTAGACGTACTGAAACGGTTATGCGGTTGCACCTCGTTTTGGCGTCCGTGGTCGGCTATCAAGACGGTGTCCCAAGACGTTGGCTCCACCGGATAGCGACCTGCCAACTCGCCCAAAGGCGGTTGGGCATACGGGATACCCAAATAACACATTACACCATCCTGATGCACACCCTCTACCGCTCCATACGAAGTACGGACAGCAGATAACAGGGAATAGGTAACAGATAACAGATAACATATTGTTATAAGACGTTTCATATTTACATTCATTTACGTAATTAACGCGAAGCAAATGATTGGCGGCAGATATCACACGTGCCACAAACAGGGGCATCTTCTTCGCCGAAATAGGACAACAACACCTGTGAACGGCAGAACTGCGTATTCTCGGCATACTCGACCATGTGTTGCAGTTTGTCCGCATAGTGGGCGGCACGCTTTTCATACACCTCCGGCGAGAGCCAAATATCAGTCTGACGCTCCTTAATAAACGTGAAACGACAAGCACGCGTACGGGGGATATAGGTGACAATATGCCGGGTAGCCAAAGAAGCCAACGTCTCATGCAAAGCATGAGTTATCTCCTCACGGATATACTGCAAGTCGGTCATTATACCCGGATAAGTCCGCAACAGATGTTGCAGAAGGTCATTCTGCTCCTGTGTAACCGTGTACTGACGCAAGTCGCCGAGAGAGACCTCTACACGCACCCTTGGTTGAGTTTCCTGCTCGTCCTCAAAATCAATATATCCCGCTTGGGACAGGATATGCAATGCCGAATAGGTCTGCAACAGGGGCAGGTGCATCACCTGAATCAATTCATCCATGTGCAAGGCAAACGAATGTCCCAAGCCGCTGCCGGCACCTACACCCAAGAAATCACAGGTCTTGTGGTAAGCAGTTGCTATAAATTCTTTCTCGGGATAGTTATCATGTACCCTTTTGCGGGCCTTGGTCTTGTCTTCGGGGGCATACAGCAACACCGCGTATGCCGTCTTTTCGTCACGTCCTGCCCTACCCGCTTCCTGGAAATACTGCTCTAGGGTGTCAGGCAAGTCGTAGTGAATGACTAACCGCACATCGGGCTTGTCTATCCCCATGCCGAAAGCATTGGTGCAAACGATCACTCGGTTGACGGTTGACGATGGTGCTTCCGAGCACTTCGGTAAAGGCACATCAGCCGAACAGTAGTTTTTCCACGCCTCCTGACGGCGGGCACGCTCTTCGGCAGACAGACCGGCGTGATAGAACGTAGCATTCAGCAGCTGCGCCAGTTCTTCGGCACGCTTGCGGTTGCGGACATAGACAATAGCACTGCCCTGCACGGAAGACAGGATATGTTGCAACTGCTCTTTTTTCTCCTCGGCATCCCGGCAATAACGTACCACATAACTCAAATTATGCCGGGCAAAAGACTTTTTGAGTACATTCTTTTCCCGAAATGCCAACTTATTCTGAATATCTTCCACCACGTCAGGCGTAGCCGTGGCTGTGAGAGCCAAAATAGGAACGTCAGCTGTGCGTATCTCGGCTATTTTGAGGTAAGACGGACGAAAATCATAGCCCCATTCAGAGATACAATGCGCCTCATCCACGGCAATGAGTGTGATAGGCAACTGAGCAAGACGTTTCCTAAAGTCCTCACTTTCCAATCGCTCGGGACTGACATACAGACAACGATACGGTCCAAATTGGCAGTTATCCAGAGCCGTCCGCTGCTTGTCATACGACATACCCGTGTAGATAGCAGCCGCCAGAATACCACGTTTTTTGAGATTCTCCACCTGGTCCTTCATCAGGGCTATCAAGGGAGAGATGACCAGGCACAACCCCTCCTGCACCAAAGCGGGGATTTGGAAGCAGAGTGACTTGCCTCCGCCCGTCGGCATCAGCGCCAGCGTGTCCCGTCCGGACAGCACACTACGGATAATCTCCTCCTGCAACGGACGAAAAGATTCGTAACCAAAATATGTCTTAAGCGCCTCTTGTAGGGTCATTATTTCTTCTTTTGCGTTGCAAAGTTACACTTTTTTTTCGGAATATGCAAATATCTGCAAATATTATTTGCACAATTAAAAAAAAATATGTACCTTTGCAAGCGATTTCGTAGGCGAAATCCTATCTATCATTAATGAACCTCGCCGGAAGGCGTTACTATTATGGCAAACGAAAAACAAACACTCGTTGACGAGTTGAAAGGTCTGCTGGAGCAGAATGTAACGGAAATTAAAGAACAAGTGGAAGAACTGAAAAACAAGTTCTACCGCCAGTATCACGAAGAACAAGCCGCGCTGAAGAAAGCCGCTGAAGAAGCTGCTGCAGCAGCGGGAGAAGTACTGGAGAACTGGCAACCGGTCTTGGACGAAGTGGAACAGACCTTCCGCGAATTGCTGAACACCTACAAGCAGAAACGTGCAGAAGTGCAGAAAGAACTGGAGGCTCAAATGGAGCAGAACTTGTTGCGCAAACAGAACATCATTGCCCAGATGAAAGAGATGGCAGAGAGCGAGACGGCGGATGTGATGGACAAGATGAAGAAGGTACGCGAACTGCAAGCCGAATGGAAGACCATCGGTGCCGTTCCTGCCCCCAAAGCACAAGAGATATGGAAACAATATAACCAATATCAAGAGCAGTTCTACGATTTGGTAAAAATCAACATCGAGTTGCGCGACCTGGATTTCAAGAAAAACTTGGAAATGAAAACATTGCTCTGCGAAGCAGCCGAGAAACTCAAGGACAACGAGAACGTCATCGAAGCCAGTCGCGCCCTTCAGCAACTGCACGACGAATGGGCAGAGATAGGTCCCGTGGCACGCGAACTGCGTGAAGAACTTTGGGCGCGTTTCAAAGAAGCCAGCACAATCATCAACAAGAAACATCAGGCATACTTTGACGCGCTGCACGAGAAAGAGCAGGAGAACCTGACCAAGAAGCAGGCATTGATAGAGCAACTGAAAGCATTGGATTGGTCCAATGTAAAAAGCAACAAAGGATGGGATGAGTTGACCAATAAAATCCAAGCTATTCAACAGGAGTGGCGCACAATAGGTTTTGCACCCAAGAAACAAAACCAATCCATCTATGATGAATACCGCACGCTGACGGACGGTTTCTTCAAGGCCAAAACGGCTTTCTATAAACAGATACGTGACGTCTTCTCCGAGAACCTGAAGAAGAAACGCGCCCTCATCGCCCGCGCCCAAGAGTTGACAGGCAGTGAAGCATGGCAGGAGACCCAGGAAGCCCTGATTGCTCTGCAAAGAGAATGGAAGACCATCGGTCCCGTAGCCCATAAATACAGCGACCAACTGTGGAAAGAGTTCACGGACCTGTGCGACAATTTCTTCAACCGCAAACGCGAAGCCAACAAGGAAGCACGCGCCGAGAGCAAGAAATCCAAAGTGGAGAGCCAGATACAAAGTGGCGACAAGACCAAGATGCTGCGTCTGTATGAGAACTTAAAACAGGAGATCAAGACCGCTGAAAATAATATCCTTTTCTTCACCGGCAAGAGCAAGAGTGCCAATAAACTGGTGGCAGACATGCAGAAGAAGATTGATACGCTCAAAGCCCAATTAGCCGAATTGGAGAAAAAACTGATGGAAGAATAATGGAACTTATCGACTATAAAGATGTAGAGATACGGCAGGACGAACAAATCGTGCTGCGCAATGTCAATCTGCGTGTCAACAATGGTGATTTCGTATATCTGTTGGGCAAAGTCGGGACAGGCAAGTCGTCTCTGATGAAGACTTTTTATGCCGAGTTGCCTATTTATAGCGGTCAAGCCACGTTCTTGGGGTATGACATGCCTACCATTACCATGCACCAGATTCCGTATTTGAGACGTAAGATAGGTGTTATCTTTCAGGATTTTCAACTGTTGCCGGACCGCTCGGTAGAAGACAATCTGATGTTTGTCCTGAAAGCCACCGGCTGGAAAGACCACCAATCCATGCTCAATCATGTGCATGATGTATTGGAACAGGTCGGTATGGCGGACAAAGGATATAAAATGCCTTATCACCTGAGTGGCGGAGAGCAGCAACGTGTCGTTATTGCCCGCGCCCTGCTCAATACACCGGATGTCATTTTGGCTGATGAACCGACCGGTAATCTGGACCAGGAGACCGGCAAGGACATTATGACGCTGCTGTATGGTATATCGCAAGCCGGTATGACTGTCATCATGTCCACCCATAACCTGCATTGGCCGGAGATGTTCCCCGGACGTATTCTTGAATTTACCAACGGCGAGATACACGAGAAATGACCAAGATCGTACTGCTTTCGGATACACACGGATTGCTGGATAAACGGCTTATGCCGTATCTGGAACAATGCGATGAGATTTGGCACGCAGGAGATATAGGTTCGGCGGAGATATTGCAGACCTTACGGGAAATCAAACCCACTCGCGCCGTATATGGCAATATGGATAGCGGAGATGTTCGCTACACGCTCAGCGAGTTCTATCGCTTTCGGGTAGAAGAAGTTAATGTACTGATGACCCATATAGGCGGGTATCCGGGCAAGTATAACCCGTGGTTACTACCTATCTTCCGCCAAGCAGCCGAAGATAAAGCATCCGACTCGGGCAAAGGGGGCATCGATTTATTCGTTTGCGGACATAGTCACATCCTCAAAGTTATGTACGATAAACAGTGGAATTTTTTAACTTTGAACCCCGGAGCCGCAGGAAAACAAGGTTGGCAGACCGTTCAGACAATTTTACGTTTTTGCGTTAACGGCCACGAAATCAAGGACTTAGAGGTTATTGAGCTGGCAAGAAATTAAAAACTATGCTCAAGAACATACAAAAAAGTTTGGTCAGGTGACAAAAAAGCAGTAATTTTGCAGCGTAAAACAAACAACACAATCTTTTTTGTACCTTAAAAATCAAACAGACTAATACTTAAGAACAAGGACGTCGTGATGACGTCCTTTTCTGTTGTATTACTAGTTGTCTAGTTGACTAGTTTTCTAGTCTTCTCGGATGATATGGGCCCCGATGGCGTTGAGTCGTTCCTCAATTTTCTCGTACCCTCGGTCAATCTGGTCTATATGATCAATGCGACTGATACCATCCGCGGACATGGCGGCAATCAGCATAGCTATACCGGCACGGATATCCGGACTGGTCATATTATTGCGTTTGAGTTGCATCTGATGGTCATGACCAATCACCACGGCTCTGTGCGGGTCACAAAGAATAATCTGTGCCCCCATATCAATCAACTTATCCACGAAGAACAGACGGCTCTCAAACATCTTTTGATGAATCAGCACACTGCCCCGTGCCTGCGTGGCAACAACCAAGATAACGGACAATAAGTCCGGCGTCAAGCCCGGCCATGGTGCATCGGCTATGTTGAGAATACTGCCATCCAGGAATGATTCTATCTGGTAATGCTCCTGCTGCGGGATATAAATATCATCGCCCTGACGAACAACCTGAATACCCATTCGGCGGAACGTCTCGGGAATAATGCCCAAATCGTCGTATTGCACATTCTTAATCGTCAACTCACTGCCCGTAATAGCTGCCATACCGATAAACGAACCCACCTCAATCATATCCGGCAACAGGGTATGTTCCGTACCGTGCAATTCGCGAACGCCCTCTATCGTCAGCAAGTTACTCCCCACTCCGCTTATCTTGGCTCCCATGCGGTTCAGCATCTTGCACAGTTGTTGCAGATAGGGTTCGCACGCGGCATTGTAAATAGTCGTTGTCCCCTGTGCCAGCACGGCAGCCATCACGATATTGGCGGTACCGGTTACGGACGCCTCGTCCAACAGCATGTACGCACCTTGCAAGCACTGTTTTGCCTTAAAGGTATAAGCCAAAAGATTCTTGTTATATTCAAAGGTAGCACCTAAATTGAGCATACCCTGGAAATGGGTATCCAACCTGCGGCGTCCTATTTTATCCCCACCCGGTTTGGCGTATGTCACCTGACCCAGACGAGCCAACAAAGGACCTATGAACATAACCGAACCGCGAAGGCGGTTGCAACGCTTGCGGAAATCTTCACTGTCCAAATAAGCGGAATTGAGGGTAGCAGCCGTAAAAGCATACCGGCGAGAAGACTGTTTCTCCACACGGACCCCCATCTCGCGAAGCAAATCAATCAGGTTGTTGACATCCAAGATGTCCGGTATATTGTCGATAACAATCGTCTCCTTGCTCAGCAAAACAGCACAAAGCACCTGCAGTGCCTCATTCTTCGCCCCACTCGGGGTAATACTTCCATGCAGACGATGTCCGCCTTCTACTACAAAACTTGCCATACTAAATATAATTTACTTCCGGAGATATACTTATACCAAATTTTTTCTGTACGCTGTCGCACACGGCTTGCGCCAAGGCCATAATATCTTCAGGCGTAGCGTGATCGGCATTAACAATGACCAGCGGTTGCTTGTCATACACTTGTGCGCCGCCTTGTTTCTTGCCTTTCCAACCGCACTGTTCAATCAGCCAAGCGGCAGGTATCTTGATTCCGTCTTCCTGTACATAATGGGGCATATCCGGATACTGTTGCGATAGCGTTTGATAGTGTTCCGGACGGATAACAGGGTTCTTGAAGAAACTGCCGGCGCTACCTAATTCACCCACTTCCGGCAATTTACTTTTGCGGATAGCGATAACCGCTTCGCGAATATCAGCCACGGTACAATGGGGTTTGTCTATCTTCAGCCGCTCGGGGTGCAACTCGCCTTCTTTCTGCAAACGGTAAACGACCTTGGTAACGATATATTGCCCCCGCAACTCATTTTTGAATATACTGTCCCGATACCCGAAGCGGCACTCCTTATTAGTAAATACGCGCGTGCGCGAGGAAGTTATCTCTATCGTCTCAACACGCTCAATCACATCTTTGGCCTCCACACCGTATGCTCCCACGTTCTGCACGGCACTGGCGCCAACGGTTCCCGGGATATAACTCATATTCTCCATCCCCATCAGATTCATATCCACCAACTGTTCAATCAGGTTATCCATTTTGAGTCCGCTCTCCGCCTCTATCCACACTTCCTTGTCCGTCTCTTTCAATGCCCTTGCGCGGCACATGCGGCTCACCAAAACGACCCCGTCAAAATCTTTGGTAAACAGCAGATTACTGCCTTCCCCCACAGCCAGCAAACGCTCCCCCTTATACTTCTTCAACAGGTCTGTCAGTTCCTCCACGGAGGCATACTCGGCCACCACTTTGGCACGTACATCCATACCAAAGGTGTTATAGGGCAATAATGAGCAATTTTCCTTTATCAACATTGACTATCAATTATCAACTACATGGTCGGCACAGCATCGCCGCGATGATATTCTTTCAATCCTTCAATGGGGTCTTGCATAATCTTGGAAATAGCGAAACCCATATCATCCATGACCTGCTGCAGCACGGATTTATAATAATACGCAATGCTCCCCACAAAACCGACTGACAACGTATGTGTATCTTCTATCTCCACATCATTCTCATCCTGGTAATACGGCTCCAAATTACGCACTACAAAATCCGTAAAATGGTCATATACAAGGTCATAGATGCGTTTATCATCCAGGTGTGCTGCACAGAACTTACTCAACGAAGCCAGATACCTGTTGGGGAAGGGCTGCCGATAGACATGCTCTATCAGGTCGGCCTGCGTCACGCCGTATTCTTGGGCAAACAATGCCATCAGGTCGGCTCCCAACTGATTCTTGAATAGGTCAGCCACTAAACGTTTGCCCAGCACGGCACCGCCACCTTCATCCCCCAAGATGAAGCCCAACGACGGCACATTCTTAACGATACGTTCGCCATCGTACAAACAACTGTTGGAACCTGTACCTAAAATACAAGCAATACCTTTCTTGTGCTGCAACAACCCGCGTGCTGCACCCACCATATCGGACTCCACCTGCACTTCAGCATCCTTGAACACCGCTGCCAAAGCTTTCTGCACCAGCGGACTTTTCTCCGGTGTGCATCCTGCCCCGTAGAAGAAGATATGTGTTATCTTTCCGGCCCACATCAGATGCCCCATCTGCGGGAGCAACTGATTCTTCACACTGTTGCACATTGCCTCCTGCGTTTGATAAAACGGATTGATACCATCGGTTAAGAAATCGCTGGATTGACCGTTAGCGGCTAACATGCACCAATGCGTCTTGGTGGAACCTGAATCTGCAATAATAATCATAGCAAACCAAATTTGGTGCAAAGATACTGTTTTTTTTGCATATTTGCAAATTTTTGTGTAACTTTGCAGAAAATTACATCAATCATCATTATGAAAGCATACCTCTTGCCGGGTCGGTTGTGTTCAACCGCAGACATTCGTGCTATTGCAGCACAGAGTAACGAACCTTATACCCTGCTCTATCTCAAGCCAGATATTGAATGGGTACACTATGCGCAGGAGCGTATGGTACAGATATTGCAGGACACCCATGCCGTCATGGTATATAGTGACCGCTTTCATAAAATCAACGGCGTTGTTTCCCAAGCCCCTGTCATTGATTACCAGATGGGAGCGTTGCGGGACGATTTTGACTTCGGTGCCGTTCTGCTCATCCGTACCGATGCTTTCCGGCAGGCCGTTGCCGAAATGGATACAGACTACCAATTTGCCGGTTGGTATGACCTGCGTCTGCGCCTTAGTCGGATAGGTGAATTGGTGCATATCAACGAGTTCCTCTACTACGAAGTGGAGCAAGACACCCGCAAGTCCGGTGAAAAACTATTCGACTACGTCGATCCCAAGAATCGCACCGTGCAGATTGAGATGGAGCAATGTGTAACGGCTCACCTCAAAGCCGTCGGCGGCTACCTGCCGCCTGTTTTTAAGGATGTCAATATCCACGAAGGAGATTTTGAATACGAAGCCTCGGTGGTTATCCCTTGCAAGAACCGTGTGCGTACGATTGGTGACGCTATCCGCTCCGCCCTTTCGCAAAAAGTGAATGCTCCCTATAAATACAACGTCATCGTGGTGGATGACAACTCCACCGACGGTACGGTAGATGTCATCAAGAGCATTCTTGCCGAAGGGCATGACAACCTTATCTATATCGCCCAAGACCCCACGTGGCACGCTATTGGCGGTAACTGGAACGCGGCTTTTCATCACCCTCTCTGCGGACGTTTTGCCATTCAGCTGGACTCGGATGACACCTATTATGATGCCACCACCGTGCAACAGATGATTGATGCTTTTCACACCCAGAACTGTGCCATGGTCATTGGTACCTACCAACTGACCGATATAGACGGCAACCCGCTGCCTCCGGGAATTATTGACCATAAGGAGTGGACACCGGAGAACGGACGCAACAACGCCCTCCGTATCAACGGTTTAGGTGCGCCGCGTGCTTTCTGGACACCCCTATTGCGCCAACTCAATTTCCCCACCACCAAGTATGGTGAAGATTATGCCGTAGGTTTGCGCATCAGTCGCGAATACCAACTCGGACGTATCTATAATGTACTCTATAACTGCCGCCGTTGGGACGACAACTCGGATGCCAATTGCGATATAGAAGCCATGAACCGCAATAACCTGTACAAAGACCGTATCCGTACGTGGGAGTTGCAAGCACGTATCCAAAAAGCATAACCATGCAGGTTCGAGTAGGCATCCTGACTGCCCCACATATTGATTTCATCCAATACGAAAAGACCTTCGTATTGAAGCACGTGCGTATCGGTATAGGTTTTCACTGGGACCGTTTGGAAGACCAAGAATTTGCGGGAACATTGGAGATTATCCACAACCCGGACGGCACCGAGACGGCTGTCAATATCATTGACATGGAAGATTACCTCTGCTCGGTCATCTCGTCCGAGATGTCTGCCGATAGTCCCCTCGAACTGCTCAAAGCGCATGCCGTTATCTCCCGCAGTTGGCTCATTCGTGCCGTCGGTCACACCGACCACGTGGGTTACGATGTCTGTGCCGATGACCACTGCCAACGATACGAAGGATTACGTCGCATGAAAGACCGCGCCGTACAGGCGGTGCAAGAGACCCAAGGACAGGTATTGACATACGCCGGCGAAGTCTGTGACTGCCGATATCATAAATGTTGCGGGGGACGAACGGAACGCTTCTCCACCTGCTGGGAAGATATAGACTTGCCGTATTTGCAATCGGTGGAATGCCCTTATTGCGGGGAAGCGGATAGTCGCCAATCGCTCAATGATTACGACCAGGAGACAACGGACTATCATGACTGGCAAGTAACCTATACGCAGCAGGAGTTGCACGATATATTACTAGAAAAAACAGGTATTGATTTTGGTGATATAGTAGCCATCACCCCACTCCGTCGGGGAGCAAGCGGTCGCATCTATGAACTAAAGATTGTCGGTACCCGTGCAACCAAGATTTTAAGCAAGGAACTCACGATTCGCCGTGCGTTCTCGCGTACCTGCCTCTACTCCAGTTGGTTTGACATCCACTCTACTCCCTCCTCTCTCCACTTTATCGGTCACGGTTGGGGACATGGTGTCGGTTTATGTCAGATAGGTGCTGCCGAGATGGCAAAAAGAGGATGCACCTATCAGCACATCCTCTCTTTTTATTATCCCAACACGCAGTTAAAGCAGGTCTAACCCCTTATTCTGCAGGATTTAATTTCGTACGATAAACATTGACAATGCTGTCAAACTCCGCTTTCATACCTGACGGAACGGGCTCTGAGGGAGGAGAAATCAGTTTGAGCGGATCCACCGGAGTACCGTTTTTCCAGATACGGAAATCCAAGTGAGGACCTGTTGAATTACCCGTAGAACCTACATAACCTATCACTTGTCCTTGACTGACATGTTGCCCTACTGCCACGCCATTGCCAAACTTACTTAGGTGCAGATAAGCCGTAGTATAAGTGCTATTATGGCGAATCTTGACCGTATTACCGCCACCGCCTTTGTAGCCCTTCTCAATCACTGTTCCGTCACCTATACTGACAACGGGCGTACCCATCGGAGCAGCATAATCCACTCCCGTATGCGGGCGAACGGTCTTAAAGATAGGATGTTTACGAGCGTAGGTAAACTTAGACGAGATACGTTTGTAGTTCAGCGGAGCCTTCAAGAAGGCTTTTTTCAGCGATTTACCATCACCGTCATAGTAGGTCTTGTTGTAGTAGAAAGCCTCTTGCCATTTACCTCCGTGATAGAAATCAGCCGCATAGATACGTCCTATTCCCACGCACTCACCTTCTACAAAATGTTGATCAAAATAGACTTTTATACTATCTCCCTGTTGCAGACCGAAGAAGTCAATGGTCCAAGCATATATCTCACTCAAATCCAATGCCAATTCAATAGGTAAGTCATTCTTAACCATGGCGTTCCATAAACTGGATTCAATCACCGCCGTGGCTTGTTGAGCGATCGTATCAATAGGTTTAACAATCCGCTCCACGTGCAGCGAATCTTTTAGGTGCAGGATGACCGCCTCGCGAACATCCTTGATATACACCCAATAATGTATCTGCTCCAGACCGCATGTGTCGGTTTGGTAGAACGTATAATAGGTCTTGCCCGGCCGGAGTTGGCGATAATCAAACTCAGAGCGTGGCAACATATAGATCTGAGCAATCTGATACTGCGTAGCACCCAACTCATTGAAGATGCCACCTAAGGTCTGTCCCTCTTTGACCAAACCGGTATCAATACGGAAAGAATCAACATTCAATCCAAATTCCAAACGGGGTGCGACCTCTTCTGCTTCGCCCTGCGTGTTCTTTTTGCCACAAGCTACCACCGACAGCACCACCAGCACAAATACGATTAACTCTTTAATTTTCTTCACGTCTCTACTCTCTAAACTCTAATCTCTAAACTCTAAACTAAATCTCCGGATATTTTCTAAACCACGAACTAATCTTCAGACGGATGACGCCCAACAGCGCTTCCGAGAAGATACCTCCGGACATCTTACTGGTACCCAACTGACGATTAACAAAAATAATAGGCACTTCCTGTATGTTGTATCCGATTTGGGCGGCGGTAAACTTCATCTCGATTTGGAAGGCGTAACCTTTGAAGCGTATCTTGTCCAATTCAATCGTTTCCAGCACCTTACGGCGATAGCCGACAAATCCGGCTGTGGTGTCGCATATATTGACGCCTAACACAAAGCGAACATATTTGCTGGCAAAATAGGACATCAGGACACGTCCCATAGGCCAGTTAACCACGTTCACGCCGGTCAGGTATCTACTTCCGATAGCCACATCAGCGCCCTCGTTGGCCAACTTGTCATATAATTTCAGCAGGTCATTGGGGTTGTGACTAAAATCGGCATCCATTTCAAAGATGTAGTCATATTCATGCTCAATAGCCCAACGGAAACCGGCTATATAAGCCGTTCCAAGGCCCAATTTACCGGAACGTTCTACGATGAACAAGCGGTCTTTGCACTCCTTTTTCATCATGCCTTTTACGATATCAGCCGTACCATCCGGCGAACCGTCATCTATGACCAGCACATGAAAAGCGATTGGTAAACCCATAACGGCCTTAATAATGGCTTCGATATTCTCTTTCTCGTTATAGGTAGGAATAATAACTAATTTCTTATCCATAATATCAAGCAATTATCAACTTAATACTCGGTAATTATATCCTCGTCCAGCACATAAACGGGACTGGGAGTTAACCTTTCTAACGGGCGAATAAACATATCCCGTCCGGCAACGATACCGGAATTTTCCAAGCGACCTGCCACCGTCTGCATAGCTACGTCGGGGTCATTATTCTCTTTGCTCAGGTGGCAAAGAAAGACATTGCGCAAACCGCTGTGGTAATTACGCACCAGCAGTTCGGCACAGGTGGTGTTGCTTTGGTGTCCGCGGGGCGAAAGGATACGCTCTTTCAGATAAGTAGGATACGGACCGTTCAGCAGCAACTGTTCATCATGATTAGCCTCTATGACCACGTGATTAGCCATTTGCAGCGACGCTTCCAAGGCGTGGTTAGGCTCCCCGCAGTCGGTAGCAATCATAAATCGTTGTCCGTGAATATCAATCAGATAACCCAAGCAATCCGTTGAATCGTGACTGACGCCGAAGGTCGTTATATCCATGCCGAATAATTCAAACGGCACACCTTTTTCAAAGTAGCGACGGGATGTACGCAATTTCTCCTGCACACCATAGTTACGGTCTATACCTTCATGTATCTGACGAGTTGTATAGATAGGGATATGTACCCGTTCGCCCAATGTGCCGACGGCGCGTATATGGTCAGCGTGGTCGTGTGTCACGAACACGCCCATAATGTTTTGGAATTCCAAGCCCATTTCACGCAGATATTTCTGGATGGTACGCGCACTGATTCCGGCATCTATCAAGATCCCGCGTGTACGCGTACCTAAGTAGTAGCAGTTACCGCTACTACCGCTGGCAAAACATCTGAATATGACTTGTTCTCCGTCCATTTTAACCCATTTTAATCAATCATTTTGCAAAGGTACTAATAAAAAATGATATATACAAATAATTTAGGTACAAATGTAGATTTTTAATGGATATATAGTCATTTTTTTAGGCGTATTGCCCAAAATAAAAGCACCCCGAGAGGTGCTTTGTTCATGTTAGAAGATAATCGTCATCTTAATACCCATGAAAAGATTCTGTGCCCAATGCGAATTGGCTTCAGATGATAATAATGGATGATTCATTTCCCAACGTTCCATGTGAACGGCATCATGGCTATCCATCCAGGGGGCATCGTGATTCTTATTGGGGAACAACAAGCCATAGTCGGCATAAAGACCTAAACGATATCGGGCGCGCTCATCACTACCTAAATTAGCACCTATTTCCAAACTGAGACGTGTATCCACTTGGGCATCCAATTTTGGTCCCTTCTGCTCTACCGGCACATCGGTACGTATGCCGTGGTTAGGCATTTCGCTGAACGGCACCCAATATTGGTCATACATGGCTATATCCGTTGCACGAACCTGACAACGTGTATTGCCAAACACCGGCACGCCCACTTTAACACCACCTAATAAATACAGCCAGTTCCAAGATCCACCGACCAAGATGGGTACTTCCACATACCCCATCCGACTGCGGTCACTTCGGTGCGCACGCAGATAGAGCATTGACTCTGAACCTTGTGAATCAATCCACGGCATAGACATATCTTGATCTCTACGGTGTTCTACATCTTGCCACAAGAAACCAACACCGACATCCAAAAGGAAATGGTTCTTCTGATATTCATACAAGAAACCTATTCCGGCACCATAACCCAATCCCCAACGAAAATCGGAGTTTCCAAAGGGTATATGTGAATAAGCTCCTTCTAAATATAATGCAAAGTGTCCATGACGTTCCTTCTTCTGCACCGGTGTCGTATCAGGAGGAACAACAACCGTATCTACCACAACTATCGTATCGGGAATCTCCGGTATTGTATCCATTATAACCGAAGGTACGGTATCAATGACCACTACAGGAGGCACTTCAACGGGTTGCGGTATAACATAATCCGAGAAGTAACCATACGAACAGGATGTTGCTACATAATGTCTATCAGCAGCCGAGGATTGTACAATGGATGTAGCATCCACAACAGCCATGTGGAAACGTTCTTTGGAAGAACGCAGTTCAATAAATTGTCCTATCTCAAATGACGACACATCTATCTTGGCAACAGACCACTCAGGTGCATCTGGAACGGGTTGGAAAATAGTGCTATCAATCGGTTCTTCATTCATGGTCAAATGAGCGGTATTGGTAGTTGGTGTCAACACATTAAACCATGTCCAATGCGAATTAGCCAAGCGTGCGTAGTGAGTAACCAATGAACCGGCATTATCCAATGTAGGTAACTGAGCGCCACCCGCCTCGTTGCAATAACCGGTTATTTGGAATACCTGTACGGGAGTTTCACTATGAATCACCATAGTTGTTTGACCATTCATAGGACGGAATTCACTCTTTCCGGTCTGCAAGTCAGTGATAACAACACCTTCCCATTTCAGTCCATTACCCATGGCTATGTAATCCGTTCCGAGCAAAGCAGATGGCACCATCTGTTCGGCCACGGCATCCTCACCGTAATATTTACGATAGGGGGACATGGAGTCATCCATCGTCATGACTACAATAGGCTGTGAGGCACGAATACGTGTAGCCGTAATATGTGCTTCGGCACTTTTGCCAGCGGCACGGAACGAATAGACTTGTCCGCGATTCAACATGATAGTACGCGGAACAATAGCAGTGTCTCCATATAACACTTGCGTCGGTTCGATGGTTACCCATGTACTATCTTCTGTTGCAATGATTTGAGCAGACGAATAGGCATTGGTATAGATTTTACTTTTACCTACCGAATTGGCATTGTGAAAATGATTCTGTATGGCAGCCATGAAATCCGTACCCAAGGCGCGTTCGCCCTTCAAGGAGTACGTCTCACTATTGACACCGGTCATCTGTACATACGCCGAAATAGGTTGATTGGCACTAAGCAACAATCCTCGGTTATTTATCTTATTATGATAAGATGCCATTTGCTGCATATACTCCTGATAAGTAGGATTGAGCGTGATATGACGAGACGAATGGGCTTCCAATTGTACGGTCATGGGAGTGAAAGCAGAATTCGCAGGCATTGAGATAACCACTTCTGCCGGTTGTTCTCCTGCAAACATATATAACTCCAAGGACATGTCCTGACTATGCCAAGCCATTTCAGGTGCTGCAAACCAAAACTGTTTACCTTCTTGACTCCACACAAATTGCGGACAAATGCAAAGAAGAATTAACGATAATATGAATTGTGTGTATCGTTGCATATAATACATTTATTCTTATGGCGAATCGGATTCCATTTATCATTCCACAAACGGCAGTTACGGCAAGCCACTGTGGATTGATTTCCTCCGCCTATCAAAACTGTCAATTTGACACCTGCCATCAGGTTATCGAGATAATTACTACCATTGGTAACTAAGATAGGCTTTTGTTGATAACGATTTATATCCATGGTGGCACCGGGTGTGATAAAGGTCTCATTTAAGTTGACTTTTGTCAAAAAGAGTCCATAATCTGCAAATAGTGCCACACGCGCTTTGATAGTAGTACTTCCTTCTGTTTCTATTTCTCCTAACCAAGCTCCTAACTCTACAGATGCCCGTACATCCAACTGAGGCAACATCGAATGTTTCGTTTCCAATGGTACATCCGTGCGGAAGCCGTGGTTGGCTTGGTCATGGAATGGGACGAAGTATTGGTCATATACTCCCGCTGTAGTCACGCGAGCATGCATAGCGGATTTCTCAATTACTCCCACACCCATCTTCACGCCTACTAAGCCATAGAACCATCCCGCTTGTCCACCCAACATAAGATGCGCGTCCACTAATCCACGCTTAAACACATCGTATCGTTTAACATGTGTCCGCAGTGTATATTCCGTGCCTTGACTATCGACACGCTTCTGATCACTCATCTCAATGTCACGCACCCCTACCCCTGCTTGTTGCCAAACGAATCCACAACCGATATCCATTAGAAAGGCGCCATATTCATACTCGTACAAAACACCGGCTCCTACGCCATATCCGTTTTGAGGAGTTACATCTATATCAAATGGATGCATACGGCTGTACGCCCCCTGACCATAGATACCGAAGTAATGATTATTATCCGATGCAAAGTGCGGGCGAGCAAATAGCGTTGGTATGCCAACCAGCAGCAATACTAATGTGTATAACGCGCGTTGTTTAGACATCATTACTATTATCCCACCAATACTTTAACTACGCTGTATTTGTGTTGCAAGGGCTTTTTCTCGTTTCTGGGCGTAAAGGCTAAGATATACATCGTTTGTACGTGGTACAAATTGATATCAAAGACGCTGTGTTCACACGGGTCATAAT
>JAGHSG010000015.1 GCA_018066005.1 Bacteroidales bacterium
GGTCAAGACAATTAAACGTTTCTCGCAGGATAACGGCGCAGACCAACCCCTGTTGGAGATGTTCGACAGCGAAGGTGAGTTGCAGTTTGCCCAACAGTTATTGGAGCAGCCGATAGCTCATAAACCGGAATATGACAAGGCGGTGGAGGAGCATTTGAAGAACTGGGATATGGAGCGTATCCCGCTTATGGACCGCGTCCTGCTGGTGATGGCTCTGACCGAGTTGAATCAATTCCCGGAAATAGCCCATCAGGTATCGCTGAACGAGTATATTGAGTTGGCCAAAGAGTATTCGTCCGACAAGAGTTATGTCTTTATCAACGGCATCTTGGATGAGATATTAAAAGAACAAAATAACTAAAATTTAATAATTATGCTGAACTTAATTGTATTGCAAGCAGCCGATGCTGCTCAGAGCCAAAGTGGTTGGAGTTTTTGGATTATGATGATCCTCATCTTCGTCGTTTTCTATTTCTTTATGATTCGTCCTCAAACCAAGAAACAGAAAGAACTTCAAAAACAGCGTGAAGCCATGAAAAAAGGTGACAAGGTAATCACCGCCGGCGGTATTCATGCTATCATCAAGGAAGTGCAAGACAATGCTTTCCTGATTGAAGTTGCCAAAGATGTAGTCATCAAAGTGGATAAAGGTAGTGTTTATGCTACCCAAGAAGATGCTCAGGCTGATTCGTATAAAAAATAATATCCTGCTATGAAAAAAATTCAGATGGTTGATCTGCAATCGCAGTATCAACGTATCAAATCTGACATCGACCGTGGCATCATGTCTGTCATCGAGTCGGCACAGTTCATCAAAGGTCCGCAAGTAACGGCTTTTCAGGAACATCTGGAGCAATATACGGGGGCTAAACATGTTATTCCCGTAGGCAACGGAACAGATGCTTTGCAGATTGCCCTTATGGCACTCGGCCTCAAACCCGGTGACGAGGTTATCACGCCTACGTTCACCTTTATTGCTACTGCCGAAGTGGTGGCGTTGTTGGGACTGACTCCTGTCGTAGTCGATGTGGATTGGGATACGATGAATATATCCGTGGATGCTATCAAAAAAGCCATCACGCCCAAGACGAAGGCTATCGTTCCCGTACACCTGTTCGGACAGTGCGCCGATATGGAGCAGATTCTGCAAATAGCCAAGGAGCATAACTTGTACGTTGTGGAGGACGGTTGCCAAGCCATCGGCTCGGTCTATACTTTCTCGGACGGCACGCGCAAACAGGCTTGCACGATGGGTGAGATAGGTTGTACATCTTTCTTCCCCTCCAAGAACCTCGGTTGCTATGGCGACGGCGGCGCTTTGTTCACCGACGACGATGCCTTGGCAGCCCGTATTCGCGCCATTGCTAACCATGGAATGGTTGTTCGTTACCACCATGACGAAGTGGGTGTTAATTCGCGTCTGGATAGCATACAGGCAGCCGTGCTGGATGCCAAACTGCCTCATTTGAATGAGTATATAACGGCTCGCCAACAAGCGGCAGCACGTTATGATGCCGCCTTCGGTTCGCGTCAGGATATGCTCATCCCGGGACGTAACCCGCAATCTACACATGTTTTCCACCAATACACGTTGCGCGTAGTGGGACAAGACCGCGATGCGCTCAAGCAAAAACTGGCGGAGAAAGATATACCGGCTATGATTTATTACCCCGTGCCTCTGCACATGCAAAAAGCATATCAGGACCCGCGGTATAAACAGGGTGATTTCCCCGTAGCCGAAAAATTGGCAGCATGCGTGTTGTCACTGCCGATGCATACCGAACTGACGGACGAACAACTGGATTATATAATAAGTGGAATCGGTTAATCGGTTAATCGGTTAATCGGTGAATCGAGAACTTGAAAAAATACGCTATGCAAACACTCAGTCTTACACAGGAACAACGATTGCAACAGAAACTGTCACCCTCGCAGATTCAGGTGGTGCGGTTGCTGGAATTGCCGTCGTGCGAATTGAGTGCGCGCGTCAATGAAGAGTTGCAGGAGAACCCTGCATTGGAAGAAGGCGTGGATATGTTGGATAAGAGTTTATCCGACAGCAATGCCTCGGACTTGGTAGAGGACGGTATGGAGGATGATTTTCAAAACCCGTTGCAAAACGAGGACTTTGATTACGACCAGTATATCCAGGACGATGAGACCCCCGAGTACCGCTACCAACAGGCCGGCTCGGATGATGAAGAGACACGCGACATACCTTTCTCCGCAGGCATGAGCTTTGGTGAGTACCTCAAAAGTCAGATTTATCTGACTAAGATGGATAAACCGCAGCGGCATATAGCCAAGTTCGTGGTCGGCAATATAGATGAGGATGGTTATCTGCGCCGCACGGCAGAGGAGTTATGCGATGACCTCTATTTCAGAGAAGGACTGACCGTCACGGACGAACAGATGCGGGACATAATCGCACAGATCCGGCAGTTCGACCCGGCAGGAGTAGGGGCTTGTGACTTGAAAGAGTGTCTGCTTATCCAACTGCGTCAGAAAACCGAGACCCCTTCTATCCAACTGGCAAAGACCATGTTAGAGCGGTATTTTGATGATTTCTCCAAACGTCGCTTCGACCATATCATGGATAAGATGGACCTCACGTCGGACGAACTAAAAGATGCTATGGCAGAAGTCACCAAACTGAATCCCAAACCCGGCAGCGCTTGGCAGGGAACGGTATATGACCGCCATCAAACAACAGTCATCCCCGATTTCTATGTGGAGAACCAGGACGGCAAGTTAATACTGACCCTTAACACGGGTGATATACCTTCGCTGCATGTCAGCCGCGAGTATAAGGAGATGTTGGAGGACTATGCCGCTACCGAGAAAAACCATACGCGGGAGCAGAAAGAAGCCGTGCGTTTTGTCAAACAAAAACTGGACGCTGCACAGTGGTTTATCGACGCCATCAAACAGCGTAACGAGACGCTCCGTCGTACGATGGAGGCCATTATGAAAACCCAGTATGATTGGTTTATGGAGGGCGACGAGACCTACCTCAAACCGCTTGTCCTGCAAGATATAGCAGACAAAACCGGCTACGACCCCAGCACCATTTCCCGCGTCACCAATAGCAAGTATGTGCAGACTGAATTCGGGGTGTTCCCGCTTAAATTCTTCTTCTCGGAGAAGATGGTGAATGCCGAAGGCGAAGAAGTCTCGACACGGGAGATTAAGAAAATCCTATCGGAGTGCGTGGCAGCGGAAGATAAACAGAACCCGCTAACCGATGATGCACTCGTGGAACTGCTTAAAGATAAAGGATATACCATCGCTCGCCGAACTATTGCCAAGTATCGTGAACAATTAGGTATTCCTGTGGCAAGAATGCGCCGACAAGTATGAACAAAACGCTTGATATAGCATCTAAAATACTGAGCGCCGTGTGCTATCCTTTATGGATGCCTACGTACGGCATGGCACTTTTTTGCGGCGCGGTACAGCGGACTTTCCCTTTGCCTTTCTCGTATTGGCTCGTATCCGTGGGAACAACTTTCCTGCTGACCGGCTTGTTACCCCTGTCTCTCATTTGGTATCAGGTCAAGAAAGGTGCTATTCAAGACATATACATTAATAACCGCGAAGAACGCACGATGGCATACATAGAAGCTGCCATGGGTTTTGCGTTCTGGTGGTATCTGATTACGTATATCCTGCATGCCCCGTCTTTTCTTTGCGGCGTGGCTTTGGGGGCTACTGTTGCCATTGTGGCTGTGGCTGTTATCAATAAGTTTTGGAAGATATCCGCCCACCTGACAGGTATGGGTGGCTTATTAGGCGGCGTGATGGCTTATGCCCTTGCGTACAGTGTCTTCCCGATAGGTTTGCTGATAACCGTCTGCGTGCTGACACTACTCGTTATGTACGCCCGCTTGTGGCTAAAAGCCCATACCGACTGGCAAGTCATAGCAGGTCTGGCGTTAGGGATGGCTTGTACGTTAGGCGCTTCGTTTATTCCGTTAGGTAAGTAAGCTATGAGAAGACGTTGTTGGATAGTATTTTTCTTGCTTCTGCCGCTCACACTCGGTGCAGTAGACTTGTCTCCGCAAGCACGTATCTCCTTGCTTACTTGCACCCCCGGACAAGTCCTCTACGAACGCTATGGACATACTGCTATTCGGGTGTGTGACCCCGCCTCGCACATCGACCGCGTGTTCAACTACGGTATGTTCTCCTTTGAAGATAGCCATTTCTACCTCCACTTTGTGGAAGGGCAGACGTGGTACGAATTAGGTATGGAACCTTATCGGGAGTTCATGCCCGAGTACCACCTCGGACACCGCCCTGTGGCGGAACAGGTGCTTAACCTGACCCCTGACGAGAAGAATAGGTTATACGACGCTTTGCTGACGAATGCCGAACCGGAGAACTGCAAGTACTTGTATAACTTTGTCTTCGATAACTGCGCTACTCGGCCGTATTATATCATCAAGCAGGTGCTGGGCGACACCATCCTTTCGGACTATGTGGGGTGGGAAGGACGCTCCTATCGGGACTTTATCCATCACTACACGCGTCACGGCTCGTGGGCAGAGTGGGGTATAGACCTCGTCTTTGGCTACAAAGCGGATCAACCCGTGTCGGGCGAAGGACGACTGTTCCTGCCGGAAGAACTCATGTTCTTCTTATCCCAAGCCCATCGGAGTGACGGCACTCCGCTGATTGCCTACCAGACATTGACGCCTTTTGTTATTCAACCTGTTCCTTGGTACCAAACATGGTACTTTGGCATTGCCCTCTTTGCCATATTTATGGTGTGGCTTAATTGGTACGACCGCCGTCGCGGACAACGCTCACGGTGGATAGATATCGTACTGTATGTGGCGTATGCGTTGATGGCAGGTTTATTGATATTTTTAATTTTCTTCTCCATCCATCCGCTGGTTAGTATAGGGTGGAGAGTGTTCCTTATTCCTTGTATTCATTTATGCACAAGATTAGTATATATACGGCATTGATGCTATGGAGCGTTTCCATGGCTTGGGCGGGTCAATTGACCGTTATTGTGGCTGTGGATGGTCTGGACGGCTCTTCGCTGGAAGAGATGCAGCCTTACTGGCAACTGGGCGGACTGCGGACCATCACCGAAGAAGGTTCGGCTGCGGCTGTCAACTTTGACCATTGGTTATACGGAGGTGAAGAGTCGTTAGCCACTATGTTGACCGGTTGCAACCCCGCTACGCACGGAGTGAGTATGAACTATATCTTCTCACCCGATGACCGCAAGACACACCCGCTGTTTCTCAATAATAAACAGATGGGTATAGGTACCGACGAGTCCTATTCGCCGGAACCCCTTATGGCTTGGACCATAGCCGACCGTTTCCGCTTGCGTAACCCTTCGGCACGTGTCTATGGTATAGGCATAACGCCGGCTGCTACGATGGTCTTGGGTGGTCGCTCCGCCAACGCGTGTGCCTGGATGGGACAGACTAACCCGACTGACTCACTTCACTGGGTGAGTACACTCTACTATAAAGAAGGCCTCCCGACGGCTGCACTACGGATGAATACGGACGGTTCTTTCTCGCGCATCGCTAATCGTGAATGGACACCACGCATGGAGATAAATGCGTATAATCATCCTACCGATGAAGAAAAAAACAAGCCCTTTGCTTATAAAGGGCAGGACATACTCACTTCTTCCCCTATGGCTAATGCGTTGGTCGTTGAATTGGCATTGGCTATTCAGAAAGATAAACAGTTAGGCGTCAGTCGCTCCGATATGCTCATGTTGCAGATGACGGCGGTAACTCCCCGAACGACGGCCTCTTTCATCGCGTCGGCCGAGCAGGAAGATATGTACCTGCGGCTCAATCAGGACCTGGGTTACCTGATGGAGCAGTTGGAGAAACGGGTCGGCAAAGAACATATACGTTTTGTCGTTATGGGTATCCCGCGGGTGGGGGTGGATAAGAAACGTTTGGAAGAACTCAATCTGCCTGTTCGCACGTTCAACTTGGACCGTGCCATCGCACTAACCTCTACTTTTCTTATGGCGTTGTACGAACATGAACGCTGGGTTGATGGCGGTTGTGCGCAGGCTATCTACCTTAATCGCGAACTCATTGCGCAGAAAAAACTATCCCTTGAACAGATGCGCCGGCAAGTGGCGGATTTCTTGATGGAGTTCGAAGGCGTACGCTTCGCGTGTCCCGCTAACGAGGCTTATCTGCATCCGGAGATGTTCAAGTCGATACATAAACGCTTTGCCGGAGATGTGGTCTTTACCCTGCAACCCGATTACCAACTCATCACAACCGGTTATTCGGCTTCCGGTCAAGAGACCGAGATAGTCTTGGATGCCCTCTTGGATGACCGCCTCACCACTCCTGTCCTCTTCTGGCCGGCCCAATCCGTCAACCCCCTTATCCCTTCCACCGACTTAATCAACTACTTATAAAAATATGTTATTCTACGAAATTAAAGTCGCTTACGAGCGACAAACAGGGGAAGATAATCCCGCTAAAGCCAAAGAAACGTACTTACTGGATGGCGTCAACTGCGCCGATGTAGAGGGACGTCTCTTGGAAGAGATTCAACCGTATGTATCCATGGGTAGTGACGTGGAAGTAACCTGCTGCCGTAAGGCGCAGTATTACGACCTTATCCCTTCCCCCGATGGCGACCGCTGGTATAAAGGACGTGTCGAGATGATTACCGTGGAAGATAATGGCAAGGAGACACGCAAGACTGTTTCTATCTTGGTGCAAGCCAAAGATATTGAACAGGCTTTCAAGAATCTCAAACACGCCCTCGGTGCTGTGGATTGCGAAATAGTGGGGCTGCAACGTTCACCTATTTTGGAGGTTTATCGTGCCGTTAAGTAAACGGGCGATGAACGGGCGATGAAACGATGATTAATGTAGCCGAAATAGTGCGAACAAAAACCAAACGACATGTCCCACAATGGGTCATTCGTTGGTTGGAGAAACTTATCCATCAGGACGAGTGCAATGCATTCCTCGCCCAATACGGACACTTGCGCAATTTCGACTTCCTGGACGCTTTCCTTACCCATTGCCTCCAATGCACCTATACGCTCCATCAATCATCAACCAACAATCCGCCTTTGGCGGAACAACAATTGCGCCCTGCGCAACCATCAATGGTTTTTGTCTCCAACCATCCCCTCGGCGGTCTGGATGGCATTATCTTATTGAAGATATTGCATGACGCCGGCTATCAACCGCGTGCTATTGTCAACGACTTACTCTTGCACCTCACGCCCATACGTGACCTCTTTGTGCCGGTGAATAAAGTGGGGGCTCAGGCACGCGAATATGTGGCGTTGCAGCAACAATTATGGGCATCGGATGATGCCATCCTAACCTTCCCCGCCGGTGCCTGCTCACGGCTGCAACGTGGGGAGATAAAAGACTTGGAATGGAAAAATACATTCCTCCGCAATGCCATTCGTTATCAGCGGGATATTGTTCCTGTCTATTTTGAAGGAACCAATTCGCGACGTTTCTATCGCATAGCCCGCTGGCGCAAACGATTGCATATACCGATAAATATCGAAATGTTATTACTACCGGACGAGATGTTCCGTGCCAAAGGTTCCCATTATCATGTCTATTTCGGTCAACCTATCCCTTGGCAGTCCCTTTCTTCCCTTTCCGTCTCCGACATTCGTCGACAAACCTATACGTTAAACGCTAAACTCTAAACGCTAAACGCTAAACTCACATGAAGCCTATCATTGAACCTATTGATCGTGACCTGCTCAAGCAGGAACTGACTAAAAAGAATTTTCTTCGCCCAACCAATAAGGCGGAGAATGAGATATACGACATCACGGCAGACCAAGCCCCTCACCTGATGCGGGAGATAGCCCGTCTGCGCGAAATCAGTTATCGTGATGGCGGAGGGGCTACCGGCGAAGCGATGGATATGGATGAGATGGATACGATGGAGCACCCTTATCACCAACTCTTGGTGTGGGACCCCGTCAATGAAGAGATTGTAGGCGGTTATCGCTACCTCTGCTGTGCGGAAGCTAAACTGCAACCGGACGGACAACCATTTATTACCTCGTCGCATCTGTTCCACTACACGGACTATTTCATTCGCAATTACTTGCCCTATACGATTGAATTAGGACGGGCTTTTGTGCAACCTAAATACCAGAATCGCGATATGGGCGTTAAGTCTCTCTATGCGCTGGATAATATATGGGACGGAATAGGGGCTATCTTGTATAACCACCCCGAAATAAAATACCTGATCGGTAAGGTTACCATGTACCCCCAATATGATGCTATGTCGCGTAACCTCATCTATGCGTATCTGCGCCGCTATCATAACGATTCCAAAGGACTCTTCTATCCCAAGACGCCCGTAGATATATCGTGCGAAGCGCAGGAGTTGGCGGATGACCTGTTTATGGGTGATGACCCCACACTCAATTATCAGATTCTTCAACGTGCCGTGCGTACACGCGGAACGGTCATCCCACCTATGTTCTCTGCTTACCTGAATGTAACCGACACCCTTATGTCGTTTGGCAATGCCGTCAATGACGAGTTAGCAAATGTGTATGAAACCGGTATATTGGTCAACGTGGAAGATATCAACCCGGACAAACATGCCCGCTACATAGGTGTTTATATGGAGTGGCTCCGTAACCTCATGGATGCCCGCCGCAAATAAATTAATAAAGATATGCTCATAAAATGCTATACTGCCGCCTTACAAGGCATAGATGCTGAACTGATTACAGTAGAAGTGCATGCCATTTCCGGCTCGGATTTTACCCTTGTCGGTCTGCCTGACAATGCTGTCAAAGAAGCGCGTGACCGTATTTATGCTGCAATGCAGGTAAACGGCTTGGACACGCCGCGTCGTTCGTTAACAATCAATATGTCGCCGGCTGATCTCAAAAAAGAGGGGTCCGGTTATGACCTTCCTTTGGCTGTCGGTATGTTGGTCGTTACTGAGCAGATTCATGTACATTCGTTGGAGCAGTACCTCTTTGTGGGCGAATTGTCTTTGGATGGCGGTCTGCAACCCGTTCATGGTGTCTTGCCTATCACATTGATGGCCAAGAAGCAAGGTTTTCGGGGAATCATCCTGCCCGCAGCCAATGCTCGTGAAGCCGCCGTGGTGGAAGGTATCGAGGTGTATGGTATGGAGAGTCTGCCGGATGTGGTGCGATTCTTGGAAGGAACATATATGGCTACGCCTATTGTGGTGGATATGGAGCAGGAATTTCGTCAGTTGGCGACTGCTTCCGATATGGATTTCTCGGATGTACGCGGACAGGAAAACGTGCGTCGCGCCATGGAAGTGGCTGCGGCCGGCGGACATAATATGCTGATGGTTGGCCCTCCGGGTGCCGGTAAGTCTATGATGGCTAAACGTCTGCCCTCTATCTTGCCCCCGTTGACGTTGGATGAGGCGTTAGAGACAACTAAGATTCATTCGGTGGCTGGTCTGCTTCGCCGTGACCAGTCGCTGGTTATCAACCGTCCTTTCCGCAGCCCTCATCACACGATAACGGATGTGGCTTTATGCGGTGGCGGGTCTAATCCGCGCCCGGGTGAGATATCGCTTGCCCATAACGGTGTGCTCTTCTTGGACGAACTGCCGGAGTATTCGCGCGCTACGCTGGAGGTCCTGCGGCAACCGTTGGAAGACCGTCATATCACGGTGGCACGTGCCAAGAACACGGTTAATTACCCTGCTTCTTTTATGCTCGTGGCAGCGATGAATCCTTGTCCCTGCGGACACTATGGCGAGAATAATCCCCAACACCCTTGTACGTGTACCCCGGGACAGATACACCGCTACCGGGATAAAATTTCCGGACCGCTTTTGGATCGTATTGACATCCAATGCTCTATTTCGGCAGTACCGTATGATAAACTCAAGGATATGCAGCCGGGCGAGTCGTCTGCCGCCATCCGTGAACGTGTTCTCAAAGCCAGAGTTATCCAACAGGAACGATTTCAGGCTGAACAAACCACTCCCTACCCTATGAGGGAAGGGACGGGGATGGGTCTTTTCTGCAACGCCCAGATGACTCCCAAACAGGTCCGTCAGTATTGCCAATTGGATGAGCAGAGCGATAAATTATTGCAACTGTCTATGGAAAAGATGGGACTGTCTGCCCGTGCTTATGACCGTATTTTGAAAGTTGCCCGCACCATTGCCGACCTTGCCGGCAGCGAGAATATCCAAGCCCCTCACCTGATGGAAGCCATCTCCTATCGCCAATTGGATAAGGATAACTGGGGCGAGTAGAGATACCCCCAACTATCATTTTGTCACATTGCGATAAACGGGCGATGAACGAACGATGAACGAACGATAAACGAACGGTGCCACTTGGCATCGTTTGTTACTTTTTGCCCCAAAAAGTAGCAAAATGATAGCAAATTGATAGGCGATTTTTTATGCAAAATGCAAAAATATTTGCATATATCAAAAATTCTTAGTAACGTCGGCAAGCTGCTGCCAACTATGTTGGCCCCCCGAATGGTGGTCCTCACCTTTATTAAAATGCGCACCTATTAGGGCACAAGACTTGCGTCTTTCATTATCCGTTTTTTAGATAGTTCTTTATGTGCAAGCCCCTACGAACTACCTAAAATCGTATAATCATAGATTAAAAATCTATTTT
>JAGHSG010000029.1 GCA_018066005.1 Bacteroidales bacterium
TCAATACAGTCAACCCCATATTAAGGTGGTTATAGCGCTGAGGTCCCATCCCTTCCCATTCCGAACAGGGTCATTAAGCTCAGCAACGCCGATGGTACTGCGTTTGTGGGAGAGTAGGTAGCCGCCACTTTCAGAACCTCGAGAAGCAATTCTCGGGGTTCTTTGTGTATGGTGAGGCTGCCTACTCTCCTTATCTGGGGTCCCCGACACGCTTGCGCGTTGGGGAGGAGCGGGCTCATCCGAGTACTTACTACCAAACGTTGTTTGGTACATGTATGAGGATAGGGAACGCGACAGGTAGCCGCCATTTTCAGAACCTCGAGAAGCAATTCTCGGGGTTCTTTGTGTATGTGGTGATGCTACCTGTCTTACGCAACACGCTAAATTGAAAATATATTTGCATATATTAGAAAATTTTTGTAACTTTGCAGTATGAAACAAAATATAGGTTCATTATTTGATCGGATTGCGGGGCATTATGACCGGCTGAATCACTTGCTGTCTCTGAATGCCGACCGCCGCTGGCGGCGTGTCGCCGTACGCGGTATGCAACCAGCAGAACAGGTGCTGGATGTCGCCATAGGAACGGCTGATTTGACCATTGAATTGCTACGAAGCAACAAAGCACAACATATAACAGGTATCGATTTGAGTCCCGCCATGATGGCCATAGGGAAGAAGAAAGTTAACGAGAACAGGAACGAGAACGGGAACGAGAACGGTGGTTCCGACCACACCGGTAAAAATGGGAATGTTGTTTTTATGCAGGCTAATGCCTTGGAGATGCCCTTTGCGGATGGGACTTTTGATGCCGTTACTTCTTCGTACGGCGTGCGTAACTTCTCGGACTTAGACCAAGGTCTGCGCGAGATGTACCGCGTTCTTCGTTCGGGTGGGGAACTGATGATACTGGAATTATCTTATCCCACGAACCGCCTGATAGCATGGGGATATGATGTGTATTTCTCCCATATACTGCCATGGATAGGTCGCATCATCAGTCACGATAAAACGGCTTATACATATCTGAATAAGTCGGTTAAGCATTTTATTTGGGGTGAGGAGATGTGCGAACATATCCGTGCCGTCGGTTTTCAGAATGTTCGCCATCAGGCACTGACGTTCGGCATAAGCACGATATATCGTGCCGTTAAATAAGGGAAGTGGCAATTTTGGTGAGGAGGTGCAAGGCACCGGAGACGGTTTTGACTTGTGCCCCGGAGGCGGAACATTTGCCTGTTGGTTGTCCCTTGCTATCTCTCTCCATCTGTATACGGCAGCGGTCCGGCTTATGCTGGATATAAGACAGAATCTTTCCAAATTCGTTACTTTGCCAGTACTTGGGTTGGTGCGTGACAAAATAAACAGTCATCCGCTCCGCTTTGAGATAAATCTTCTCTATTCCCAATCGGCAACACATCCATCGCAACCGCACTACGTTGAGCAGTTCTTCGGCTTCGTCCGGCAACGTTCCGAAACGGTCAATAAGCCGCTTCTTGTATTCCGCCAACGCCTCTTCATCCCGCAATCCGTCCAATTCACGATACAGGGTGATGCGCTCGGATATATTCTCGATATAGGCAGAGGGGAAACAGAGAGGGAGGTCGGATTCGAGTTGGCAGTCAGCTGCCCATTGATGCGCTGACGCGCTTGTTGGTGCGCCAAAGGCGCATTGTTGTTGCGCTGACGCGCTTGTTGTAGCGTCGAGCGTTAAGAGTTCGTCTTTGAGTTCGGAGACGGCTTCGTTGAGGATTTTTTGGTAAGTGTCATAGCCCAAGTCGGCGATGAAACCGCTTTGTTCGGCTCCCAACAGATTACCTGCACCACGTATATCCAAGTCCTGCATGGCCAGATTAAAACCGCTACCAAGGTCGGAGAAGGTGGAGATAGCGTCCAAGCGCCGTCTCGCCTCCGGCGTGAGCAGTTCGCGGTCCGGCGTAACGAGGTAACAATACGCCTTGCGATTGCTTCGTCCGACACGTCCGCGTAACTGGTGCAAGTCCGCCAAACCATAGTGCTGGGCAGAGAAAATAAGCATCGTATTGACGTTAGGTATATCTACGCCGGATTCGATAATAGTGGTGGAAATGAGTATGTCGTAGTCGTAATTGATAAAAGCTTCCAAGCGTGACTCCATCTCGTCGGGTGGCATCTGACCGTGCGCAATGACGATACGTGCCTCGGGACAGAGGCGGTGAATCTTCTGCTCCAAGCGTTCCAGCATCTCGATACGGTTATTGACGATAAAGACCTGACCGTTGCGCGCCAGTTCAATATCTATCGCCTCCCGTATGATATCCTCGTCCTCGGTACCGATAATTTCCGTCTGTACGGGATAACGGTTCTGCGGCGGTGTGGTCATGACGCTGAGGTCACGCGCACCGAGCAGGGAGAACTGCAACGTACGCGGGATAGGAGTAGCAGTCAGCGTGAGGACATCCACGTTGGTGCGGAGGGCTTTGAGTTTCTCCTTGACGGCTACGCCGAATTTCTGTTCCTCATCAATAATGAGCAGTCCGAGGTCGTGCCAACGTACCGTTTTGCCGACCAACTTATGCGTGCCGATAAGAATATCTATCTTGCCTTCTGCCAGGTCTGCCAATATATCCTTGACCTGCTGTGCCGACTTGGCACGGCTGAGATAGTCTATGCGGACGGGGAAATTTTTAAACCGTTCGCGGAAGGTTTGGTAATGCTGCAAAGCGAGTACGGTGGTAGGTACGAGGACGGCTACCTGTTTGCCGTCCGTAGCGGCTTTGAAGGCGGCACGCATGGCTATTTCCGTTTTACCAAATCCCACATCGCCGCAGATAAGTCGGTCCATAGGCATGGGCGATTCCATGTCGCGCTTGACATCTATGGTGGCTTTGGCCTGGTCGGGGGTGTCCTCGTATAGGAAAGAAGCTTCCAACTCATGCTGCATATAGCCGTCGGGCGTGTAGGCAAAACCTTGCTGCTGTTTGCGCGAAGCGTATAACTGAATAAGGTCCCGGGCAATATCCTTGACCTTGTCTTTGGTGCGTTCTTTGAGTCGCTCCCAAGCCCCGGAGCCGATGCGTGAGATGGTGGGAGCCGAGCCCTCACGTCCTTTGTACTTGCTGATACGGTGCAGGTTGTGAATGGAGACAAAGATGGTGTCACCGTCCCGGTAGATGAGTTTGATCATCTCCTGCTGCCGTCCGTTGACCATCGTTGTTACCAAGCCACCGAACTGACCTATACCGTGGTCGGAATGAACGACATAGTCGCCGAGCCGGAGTTGGTTAATCTCTTTGAGGGTGACGATGGCTTTTCCCCGTCGGGCGTTCTCGCTACGCAGCGTGACCCGATGGTAACGCTCAAATATCTCATGGTCGGTATAGCAGCAGACGCGTGCTTCGTTGTCCACCCAACCGGCATGCAGAGTATGGTCCACGGGGGTGAACACCATCTGCCTCTCCTCCAAGATAGCAGCCAGACGGTCGGTCTGCTTTTTCTGGTCGGCCAAGATATAGATGCGATAGCCGTCCGTGATATGTTTTTGGAGGTCTTCGCCGAGTAAGTCGAAGTTCTTGTTAAACGTAGGCTGGGGTAGTGTTTCCAAATGAACCTCTGTGAACGACGGGAAAGTCGATTTGTCGCGCATTTCGATGGTGGTGAAGGAGTCCAAGGATGCGAGTATTTGGGACTCGTTCATTTGGTATTGGACCAGTGCCCAATCGTTGCTTATCCAGAGCGTGTTGTCCGCCAGATACGATGTCAGATAGGTGTTGTTGGCAGGTGTGTCAGACGTTTGACTGTCCATGCCGACTATTTCCACGGAAGAGACTTTGGTGTCGCTGAGTTGCGTCTCTATATCAAAAGTACGCATCGAATCTATCTCGTCGCCAAAGAAATCCAACCGGTAGGGGTCTTCGTGGCTGAAACTGAAAATATCCACGATGCTGCCCCGAATGGCAAACTGCCCCGGTTCATACACAAAATCCACTTTGGTAAAGCCCAAAGCCAATAACTGCTCCTCCAACGCGCTGACCGCCATGGTGTCTCCCGTCCGGACAAGGCGTGTAGATTGCTGCAAGTCCTGCTTCTGCGGCACGGACTCCAAGAGGGCTTCGGGGTAGGTAACAATTGTGCATTGTGCATTGTCAATTGTCAACCTGCTCAGTACTTCGGTACGCTGGATGACCATGGCGTCGTCTGTTCCCTTGCGACGACGGGCGGAAGGGAAGAAGAGAATATCGTGCTCCGTCAGTTGTTTAAGGTCGGCGTAGAAATACTGCGCTTCCTCGGCATTGCTCATAACTGCCACTATCGTTCGTGGGCATTGTTCGGCTATGGAACGAATCATAACGGCACGGGCGGACGCATACAGACCGCTCAACAACAGGTGTGCGCCGTCGGCTTTGAGTTGGCGGCAGACAGTATCTGTTTTGGGGTTGCGTTTAAGCAGGTCGTATAAGTCGGAGATGGTCATGGGTGATGTACCTTATTTATCGTATAAAAGACGTACAAAGGTACGAAGAAAAAATCAATCGTGCAAGAAAATGCAAAAATAGGCACTATTTTTAGGAAAAATTTGGATATATAAAAAAAAAAGAGTATCTTTGCACGATAATTTAGGCTTGCTATGCCTATCAAACGCTATATTTTGTTACCAACAACATAAATTAACATTAAAAAAACATTTATCATGGCAGAAGAAGAATTGAATCTGTTGGCTGATTTCCCCGCCATTTCTACCAAGACATGGAAAGAGAAAATCATCACCGATTTGAAGGGTGCCGATTATGAGAAGAAACTCGTATGGCGCACTCCGGAGGGCTTCAATGTACAACCCTTCTATCGTCAGGAAGACCTGAAAGGTCTGAAAACAACCGTATCCGCTCCGGGTCAGTTCCCGTATGTACGTGGCACGAAGACCACCAACGATTGGGCTATCCGTCAGAACATCTGCGCTTGCAAGTCGGCCCGCAAGGCTAACGAGAAAGCACTGGAAGTACTGAACAAAGGTGTTACGTCACTCGGTTTCTGCTTGGACGCAGACAAACTGAACTACCACTTCATCAAAGTATTGCTGAACGGTATTGACGCACGCGCGATTAACATTAACTTTAATATCTGCCCGTGCAAAGCACCTGAGTTGGCCGGTATTCTGGTTCGTTATTACGGACGTTGCAAATACGACTTCAAAGCCGTTACCGGTACGATTAACGTGGACCCGATGAAGGGCATGTTGCTGAAAGGCAAGAACCTGAGTCGTGAACAGGTAGCAGAGCGTCTGGTAGCTACCGTTAAGGCCGCTAAGACCTTGGTTAACTACCGCGTAGTAGGCGTGAACAGCGTTATTCTGAATAACTCGGGTGCATACTGCGCTCAGGAGTTGGCTTACGCTTTGGCATGGGGTGCTGAATACATGACCATGATGACCGAAGCCGGTATTCCTAATTACATGGCAGCCCGCACCATCCGCTTCAACATGGGTATCGGCGGCAACTACTTCATGGAGATTGCCAAGTTCCGTGCCGCCCGTATGTTGTGGGCTAAGATTGTAGAGGCATACAAGAACCCGACCTTCACAACCGCATTGAAGGAAGGCGCTAAGATGAATGTTTGCGCTACGACCAGCCGCTTCAACATGACTATCTTTGACGCTTACGTTAACCTGCTCCGCAGCCAGACCGAGACGATGTCCGCTGCTTTGGCCGGCGTGGATGAGATCGTGGTTACTCCGTTTGATGTGACCTACGAACAGCCGACCGACTTTGCAGAGCGTATCGCCCGTAACCAACAACTGATGCTGAAAGAGGAAGCACACTTTAACAAAGTGGTTGACCCCGCCGCAGGTAGTTACTATATCGAGAACCTGACCGCCAGCATCGCTGCCGAGGCATGGAAACAATTCCTTGCTATCCAAGACAACGGCGGTATGT
>JAGHSG010000049.1 GCA_018066005.1 Bacteroidales bacterium
CCCGTTCGTGGTCAGTCCACGAAGAACAACGCTCGTACGCGTAAAGGTAAAAAGAAAACTGTTGCCAACAAGAAGAAGGCGACTAAGTAATTAACAACAACCATTTAAAATCTATCAACAATTATGGCAAAGAAAACTGTTGCAGCTAAGAAGCGCGTTGTAAAGATTGACGGTGTTGGTCAATTGCACGTTATGTCTTCTTTCAACAATGTTATTGTAACGATGGCAAACGGAGATGGTCAGGTTATCAGCTGGTCTTCAGCCGGTAAGATGGGCTTCCGTGGTTCTAAAAAGAATACCCCGTACGCAGCTCAAATGGCAGCTGCAGACTGCGGTAAAGTAGCATTCGACCTTGGTTTGCGTAAGGTTAAAGCTTACGTCAAAGGTCCCGGTCAAGGACGTGAGAGCGCTATCCGCGCTTGCGTGGCAGCCGGTATTGAAGTAACTGAGATTATTGACGTTACTCCTATGCCTCATAACGGATGTCGTCCTCCGAAACGTCGTCGTGTATAAACAATTAACAATTAAAAATCAGAAATTATGGCAAGATATACTGGACCCAAATCGCGTATTGCACGCCGTTTCGGTGAACCTATCTTCGGTCCGGACAAAGCGTTAGATAAGCGCAACTATGCTCCCGGACAACACGGTGTTAACCGTCGTAAAAAGAATTCCGAGTACGGAACTCAGCTCGCTGAGAAACAGAAAGCTAAATATACCTATGGTGTATTGGAGCGTCAATTCCGTCTCTTGTTTGCTCAAGCCAGTCGTCAAAAAGGTATTACCGGTGAGATTTTGATTCAACTGTTGGAATCTCGTCTGGACAATATCGTTTATCGTCTGGGTATTGCTCCTACCCGTGCCGCTGCTCGTCAGATGGTCAGCCACTGCCACATCACGGTGGATGGTAAGGTAGTAAACATTCCTTCGTTCCAAGTTAAACCCGGAATGGTTGTAGCTGTTCGCGAGAAAGCTAAATCGTTGGAGGTTATCGCTGCTTCGTTGGAAGGTTTCAACCATGGCAAATATAGCTGGTTGGAGTGGGATGAAGCTCAAAAAGCAGGTAAATATTTGAATATCCCTGCTCGTGAAGAGATTCCCGAGAATATCAAGGAGCAATTAATCGTTGAGTTGTATAGTAAATAAAAATTAGAATTCATGGCAATATTAAATTTTATAAAACCTGACAAGGTGATCATGTTGGATTCGAGCAATACGAAAGGTTCTTTTGAGTTTCGTCCGCTCGAGCCGGGTTATGGTATCACAGTAGGTAACGCTATCCGCCGCGTACTTTTGAGTTCGTTGGAGGGTTTTGCTATCTGCTCAATCAAGATTAATGGTATTGATCATGAATTTGCTACTATCCCGGGTGTCATCACGGATGTCACCAACCTGATTCTTAATCTCAAGCAGGTCCGCCTTATCCGCAAGGAGGGTATCGAAGAAGAGTCTGAAACGGCTACTCTTCGTGTCCGCAAGTCACAGCTGTTCAAGGCCGGTGACTTGAATAGCGCTCTGCAAAACTTCGAGGTGTTGAACCCCGAGTTGGAGTTGGCTGAAATGGATATAACGGCAGATTTTGAGATTACGTTTAGTATCAATAAGGGTCGCGGTTACGTACCCGCAGATGAGAACAGAAGCAATAATGACGCTATTGGTGTCCTGGCTATTGATTCCATCTATACGCCTGTACGCAACGTGATGTTTGCCGTAGAACCGTACCGTGTAGAACAACGTACGGACTATGAGAAACTGACCCTGGATATTGAGACAGACGGTTCTATATCTCCGAAAGATGCTTTGAAAGAGGCTGCTAAAATCTTGATTTATCACTTCATGCTCTTCAGCGATGAGCGTATCATCCTGGAGGAAGAGACTATCAAGAATAGCAACGCGTTGGATGAAGAGATTCTTCGTATGCGTCAACTTCTTAATCAGCGTTTGCAGGATATGGATTTGTCCGTACGTGCGCTTAACTGCTTGAAGGCAGCCGAAGTGGATACGTTAGGGGCATTGGTTAAATACCACCGTGCTGACCTGCTCAAATTCCGTAACTTTGGTAAGAAGTCTCTTACCGAGTTGGACGAGTTGTTAGAGCGTAACGGTTTGGCTTTTGGTATGGATATTAGCAGATACCGACTCAATGAGTAATATTAGTAAAAAACAAAAACAATGAGACACAATAAGAAATTCAATCATCTTGGCCGCAAGGCAGCCCATCGTGGTGCTATGCTGTCGAACATGGCTTGCTCGCTGATTATGCACAAGCGCATCTCGACCACTCTGGCCAAGGCTAAAGCTCTCCGCATGTATGTGGAGCCCCTGCTGACTCGTGCCAAAGAGGACAATATGGCTAACCGCCGTCTTGTTTTCTCCGAGTTGAAGCAAAAAGAAGTTGTAATCGAACACTTCCAGAATGTATCCGAGAAGATAGCTAACCGCCCGGGTGGTTATTGCCGTATTCTTCGTACGGGTTTCCGTCTTGGTGATGCTGCAGAGATGTGCATTATCGAGTTGGTTGATTACAACGAGAACATGCTTAAAGAGAAGAAAGCTGCAAAGAAAACAACTCGTCGTGGCGGCAAGAAAGCTGCTGCTGAGGTTGTTGAGGCTGCTCCTGCTGAGGAACCCAAAGCAGAAGAGGCTAAAGCAGAATAATCTTTGGATTCATGATGTAAAAAAGGACTGTCGCAAGGCAGTCCTTTTTTATGTTATGTGGTCGTTTAGTCAATGACCATCTCAGGATGTTTATCCATTTGCTTGGGGATGTTACTGAGGGCCCAGTAGAAACCGATTAGCGTCATGTCCATTCCCATGTCCTTGAGCAGCATGAATCCGAAAGACTCGTTGATAAAAGGCCAGATGGGACCTAACAAAGCCAAAAACAGGATGAAAGGCAGACATATCATACTATTGCCGAGAGCCCACCAGCGGGCGCTGAGACCTCTGGGCAGACGTATGCAGATGAAGGCGAATAGGACGCTGATTTGCAGGTAAGCGAACAGATAAATTATCTTGAACCATAGAGGTCCGTTTTTCCAGTACACATCGGGGTCGCATCCTACGTAACGCCATGTGAGCAGGTGGAGTAGAATGAGGGCTGCTGCCGACAGGATGACGAGAATGAGTGTTTCTTTGAGGCGTAAACTTTTCTGCGGCCAGTGTACCATTAGGAAGGATGCGTAGATGATCATCAGTCCGTATAGGAACATATCCATGGCAGACGAGAACAGTTCGAGTTGGTTAACGGGTAACACTCCTTCTGCGTCGGGTATGTGCAGCAGGATGCGGAATAGTAATACAATGCCCATCCAGAAGGCAAATTGTCGTGCTTGAAATAAAGCGTTTCTCATACGCGTTGTGATTGATAATTACAATTGCGACGACAAAGGTACACTTTTTTTTTGAGATACGCAAATAAATCTCCGTCAAATATTTGCATATATGCAAAAAAAACTGTATCTTTGCGCCAAATTTGCGTAAATTATAAAAACAAACTAAAATTATAAAAACAAACTAAAATGAAAAAAATTCTATTTTTATCCCTCACCTTGATGCTGAGCGTGGGGATGTGGGCGCAAGAATCGTCCAAACCGGACACAGTTCGTATCTTTAATGACATACTCATCATTGATGAGGTATATAATCCAAACACTTGGGAGCAGGTCGGCTGGATGTATTCTACCCATGACGAAGAGGAATTGTATATTTCTATTCGTACCAATCAAATGGATAAGTATGGCACTTACTCTATTGAAGAAGGTACTATTGACACGGTAGGTCATTACAATTTGGTGCGTTTCGTATCTTCCCAAGATACGGTAAAGAATAGCTTTATTAAAGGTGAGATGACCATTGACGAAGTAGGCGATAGTATTGTATTTGATGGTGAGTTTCTTGCCGATAATGGCAAAGTCTATCTGTTCCACTTGACGCACCTTACTAAGGCACTGAATTATGACACAGATATATCCTTAAATGTAGACTTTGAATATTTCCACATGAGTTATTACCTTGACAACGGCATTATCAACATTGAAGCTAATAACATAGGCTATACACTCAATTTAGAACTCTACACTAGTCCTGATTCTACTAAGGTTCCTGCCGGCACGTATACCATCTCTGATAGCCATGAAGAGGGTACTGCTCTCTTATCTGTTGGAGTAAAAGACTTTGAACCACAGTATTGTTATGCAGCTACAATGGACAATGTCGCCGGTATAATGCGCGACTTCTGGTTTATAACCGAAGGCAGTGTTACGCTCTACTATGACGAGTATGGCAAACTAAACGTAACTGTCAATGCCAAGAACTCCTACAATCAGGAGGGGCACTTGAATGTGAAATACAACTACGTTGAGCCAAAAGATACTATCACGTTTGATGAAAATGTGGATTTCGAAATATCTAAGTATATTTTTAAAGAAGGTATATATGCTGCTCAAGCATATTTAGATGCCTATA
>JAGHSG010000168.1 GCA_018066005.1 Bacteroidales bacterium
CTACCGCCCAGACATGGTTGGACGGTGATTACGATGCTGAAACCAAGGCACAAGTTAAACAAATGATGGAAGCGGAAGACAAATCGCTCCTTATTGACAGTTTCTACCGTACCCTTGAATTTGGTACAGGTGGACTGCGTGGAATCATGGGTCCCGGCACCAATCGTATGAATAAATACATTGTGGCACAAGCTACACAAGGTTATGCTAATTACTTAAACAAAGTGGCTCGCGAAGGTGGCTTTGCTACGCTTGAGAAGGGTGGACAAATCAGCGTCATTGTCGGTCATGACTGCCGCAACAACGGTCGCCTTTTTGCCGAGACGGTGGCTGATGTGTTTGCTGCTAATAATATTAAGGTGTACCTCTTTGAGTCTTTGCGTCCCACACCGGAAGTGTCCTTTGCTATCCGTCACCTCAAATGTCAGGGTGGTGTGAACGTGACCGCATCCCACAATCCCAAGGAGTACAACGGCTATAAGGCTTATTGGGAAGACGGCTCGCAAGTGCTGCAACCCCATGATAAGGGCATTATTGACGAGGTGAACAAAGTCACCATGGCAGATGTCAAAACCGGTGGCAACAAAGATTTGATTCAAATCATCGGTGGCGAATTGGACTACGACTATATGATGGCCGTTAAATCGGTCATGATTGACCAAGATGTCATCAATCGCCAGAAAGACCTTAATATCGTCTATACGCCTCTGCATGGTACGGGACGTCAGATTATCCCGATGTGCTTGCGTTCATGGGGCTTCCAAAATATCCACGTGGTACCCGAACAGATGGTTATTGACGGTAATTTCCCCACCGTTGTTTCGCCCAATCCGGAGAACTCGGAAGCCATGACGATGGGTATGAACCTCGGTACTAAACTCAATGCCGACCTCGTTATCGCTTCGGATCCCGATGCTGACCGTATCGCTATCGTTTGCCGCAACGACAAGAACGAGTGGGTTATTATCAACGGTAACCAGACCTGCATGATGTATTGCTACTACATCATTAACAATATGAAGAAACTTGGCAAGATGACGCCGGATATGTACCTCGTTAAGACCATTGTTACCAGCGAAGTTATCCGTCGTATTGCTGACCGTCAAGGCGTCACTTTGACCGATGAATATACGGGCTTCAAGTGGATTGCTAACCGTATCCGTCTGTGGGAAGGTCAACGCAAATATATCGGTGGTGGTGAGGAAAGTTTCGGCTTCATGGCTTACGATGCAGTCCGTGATAAATGCTCGCCTTCGGCTATCTGCCTTATCTGTGAGATTGCCGCTTACGCCAAAGACCACGGCATGTCGCTCTATGAGTATCTCCTTAATATATATATGGAGTACGGTTTCCAACGTGAATCGCCCGTCAATATCGTTCGCCCGGGTAAATCGGGTGCTGAGGAGATTGCCGGCATGATGGCTAATTACCGTCAGAATCCGCCGCAAGAGATTGCAGGAGAAAAAGTCGTTTGCACCAAGGATTACCAACTGTCCGTTGAGCGCAATTTGGTTAATGGCAAGTGGGAAGAGAAGGAGATTCACATGGCATTGGAAGCCAAGTCGAATGTGCTGCAATACTTCACAGAAGGCGGTCTTAAAGTCAGTGTCCGTCCTTCCGGAACGGAACCAAAGATTAAGTATTACTTTGAGATTCCTGCCGAGATGAAGACGCCTGCCGACTACGAGCAAGCCACCGCTGCGGCCGAATCCCGCGTCCCGGCTATCAAAGCCAGTCTCGGCATTTGATTTGACATACCAGTTTGGTCATTCTGGTAAAAAATGGCAGACATAGCGATTTGAAAGATAATCGCGCAAAAAGCGTTTATTGACGCTTATTTTGGCACTTTGGAATCTGGAAAATTTCGTTAACCCAAAATAAGAGAGACAATAAATGTCTATTGTTGGTGTGTATTACGCCCTTTGGGGTGTATATATATGCCAGCGTGGAGGCATTATAGTCTATTCTTGTTAACAAGGTATTTCCAGAACCTCAAAGTGGAGAATAGGCAAAATAAGGTTCCACGCTTTTTTGTTGTAGTATTATTTGGGTTGGTCGGAACCACCGCCCACAAACAACAAAAAGACAATGAGTTTGTCATCTATTCGTTCTTGGTTTGCCAAAGGCAATCGCGCTAGTTGGTTTGTATTTGGATTATTCTGTGTTGTTTTATTTACAAAGACGATGATTTTTCATTTCTCTGTAAATTATGGAATTTTAGTCTCTTCGTTGTGGAAGAATCCAACAGAGTTTGTTCGGTTTTGGGGTGGAAAATTAGTACCAATCCTATTCTTAGGTGGTTTTATTTTTCTATCCAAACGCTTTTGGTGGACTTATATCGTGAACCTAATAATTGATTTATGGTGCATTGCTAATCTATTTTATTTCAAAGCAAATGGTTTGTTTCTATCCTATGAAACTATGAAAATGGCAGACAATATGAGTGGCTTTTGGGATTCGCTCTTATCGTACATGGGGTGGGATATTGTTAGTTTCGTTCTAATTTCTATTGGCTACGCTCTGATAGTTTTGTGTATTATTCCACATCAAACACAAAATCGATCGTGTATCCTTTTTGGAGCAGTAATGGTATTGTCTTTATTGATTAGTGTCTTGGACAATGTCTTCTATGCCAAAGTTAGTTATTCTTGGGGACATACAAATAGCGCAGTTGCAGAAGTTCATGATAAAATGCTTGCGAGTGAAAAATATAAATATTATTACCCATTTGGTCATGTATATTATTATGCTTGTGTTGAGACGTGTACTGATTATAATTCTTGGGCTTGTTTTTATGTAAAGGAGTTTTCCATATTAAGTTATTTCCCTTCTTGTATAGTGTTTAATATTTTACAACCAGCAGGCGACTTAATTGCGTTTCCAACTGATGATATTGAAAAAGTAGAACACCTAATTTATAAGGAGAGTTTAAGTAGTAAGCCAAAGACTAATTTGATTTTTGTATTATTTGAAAGTCTTGAGTCTTGGCCTTTACAATCTGTATGTGGCTATTCATATATGCCCAATCTTGAGAACCTGATAAAAGAGAATAATATTTTGTATTGTGATAAACTTAAATCACAAGTTAAACATGCAAATTCTATGGATGGACAAATGATAGATGCAACGGGAATGTTGCCTATCGCTAACGGAGCGACATGCATATTATTTGGTACGGATAGATTCCCTAGCTATGCAGAATGTTTCTCGAATAGTGCAATATTAAATCCTGCTCCAGGAATGTGGAGACAATCAATAGTGACTAAAAATTATCAATTTAAACAATTGATAGAACCACGTAAAGGAGAAAAATGGAATGGCGATAAAGACTTGATAACTAATCTAATACAATACATTGATACGGTAGACACAACATTTTGTGCCTTCGCAATTACGGTATCCTCGCATGTTCCATTTGCTTATGGCTCAACTCATCCTAGATTTGAACCGGATGGAATGCCCACTATTATGTCAGCGTATCTAAATTGTTTGTCATATACAGATTCTTGTATTGGTAGTTTAATAGAGCATATAAAATATAGTGAACTTGCAAAGAATACAACCATTGTTATTTCGGGAGATCATACTATTTTCCGCTCTGTTGATGAAGAATTTGATGTGTTTGCCAAACAACATAATATTGCCATGCAGACTACAAAGACCTATACTCCTCTCATCATCTACTCTCCTTTTATTGAAGGCAACATTCAAATCACAGATACTTGTTACCAAATGGACATTTATCCAACTATTATGCACTTAATCGGGTGTGAGGATTATTATTGGAAAGGATTTGGTGTAAATTTATTAGATTCTGTTGCTCGTCATAATCGTCCTATCTCGGAGCAAGAAGCCTATCGCTTATCAGATATGATGATACGGAGTGACTATTTTAGGCAGTATTTACACAAGTAAATAGATTTCCTCACACAACCTCGTGAGGAAATGAGGAAACGAGGAAATAACTGTCCATAATTTTAGGAAATTATCTGCTTTTTTAGCCAAAATCAACCAAATACTCACACAAGCCATGTGAGTATTTGGGTATTTGAGTGTTTTCTATCAACTCACCGATTCACCCAGTCTTTAACGGTTGATTAACGGTTGATTAGACACACATCACCGAGACGTTATGCACCCGTTCTGCCATAACAACAAACTTTATGACGGTTAAAATTGCCACAATCTTCCGGTTAGATTCGCCACAATCTTCCGGTTAAATTCGCCACAATCTTCTGGTTAAAATCGCCACAATCTTCCGGTTAAAATCGCCACAATCTTCCGGTTTTTGCAGAAAAAGTGCATTTTTTTTGCCGGAAAACTTGCATATATCATTTATATTCAGTAATTTTGCACCCTGAATTGAAAATCGCCAAATTCCACATCAAAAAACGGCCAAGTGTAACATTAAAAAACAGCCAAATATAACATTAGTTATGAAAGAGTATAAGAAACGTGTAGCAGATGCCTTGTTAGAGCGCAAATTAGCAGGAAAAGGTGCGGTGTTAATTGAAGGTCCCAAATGGTGCGGGAAAACTACTACTGCTAAGCAGATTGCTAAAAGTTTATTAGACCTTGGCGATGATAAGGTCTTAGAGCAAAGTCAACAAATGATGGGTATTGACTCAAAAGAACTCCTTAATGGAGAAACGCCTCGTTTGATTGATGAGTGGCAGCAAATTCCTGCAATTTGGGATTCGGTTCGTAGTGTGGTAGATGAGCGAGGAGAGATCGGACAATTTATTTTAACGGGCTCTTCTGTTCCCCCTGATCCTGATCAAATTCGGCATAGTGGTACGGGGCGTTTTAGTCGATTGCGTATGCGCCCGATGAGTCTTTGGGAGTCGGGAGAATCTACGGGAGAGGTAAGTCTGAAAGATCTCTTTGAAGGAAAAGAATTTGGTGTGCTCCATCCTCAAAACTCTCTTACTGAAATAGCATATCTAACTTGTCGTGGTGGCTGGCCGCAAGCTACTTTTTTAGAAGGAGAAATTGCGCTTGACCAAGCAATAGATTATTATGATTCGATTGTAGATGTGGATATAAATCGTGTCGATAGAACGCGTCGCAGTCCTCAACGAACTCGTCAGATTTTGCGCTCGTATGCTCGCAATCAAGGGCAGGCTGTGCCATATACAACCATTTGTTCGGATATAAAAGCAAACGACACACAATTTATCGCAGATGAGACTGTGGCAGATTATGTGGATGCTTTAAAGAAGTTATTTGTCTTAGAGGATATGCCGGCTTGGAATCCTAATCTTCGTAGCAAAACGGCAGTTCGTGCGAGTGCAACAAGATATTTTGTTGATCCAAGTGTCGCTGCTGCTGCGTTAGGAATAGGTCCCGGAGACTTAATAAATGATCTCAAGACGTTTGGAATGTTTTTTGAAGGTTTGGCTGTTCGGGATTTGCGTATTTATGCAGATTCACTTAGAGGAGAGGTTTTTCATTATCGCGATAGTAATGGACTGGAATGTGATACCGTGTTACATTTACAAAATGGGGATTATGCTCTAATTGAGATTAAATTAGGGGGCATAGATAATATAGAAGAAGGTGCTAAAAGTTTAAAATCACTAACATCCATTATTGACACTACAAAAATGAAAGCACCTTCATTTATGATGGTTTTAATAGGGGTTGGACAATATGCATACCGTCGTCCTGACGGAGTATATGTGGTGCCTATCGGATGTTTGAAACCATAGGTCACAGAATTATCCTTCTTACGCCAACTCAATGTGTTGGGCAACAATAGGTTTGGAAAGGAAAAGTGATGCGGATCCCTCGAATTTCTCGGGGGATTCGGTCGTTAGGAATGTGCAGTTGCACAAGGACTCCGGGTGATGGGGTAGTGCCCCCGAATGGCGCGTGAGGTCTTTCTCTATCTCGGGATGGCGGGCGAGGTAGTCTTTCAGCGACGCTGCCACAATATCGCCCTGCTCAATCAGGTTGCAGGCTGCAGGGGATAGGTTGCAGGTTGCAGGTTGTAGGTTGCAGGTTGCAGGTTGTAGGGTGGCGAGGACTTGTTCTATTTTCTTGCGAAGTAAGGGGTAATGGGTGCAACCCAAAATAATCGTGTCTATCTCGGGGTCTTGGGCAAACAATTCATTCAGATATTTATGCACAAAATAGTCGGCTCCGTCGCTCTCATGTTCGCCTGCTTCAATCAGCGGTACCCACATCGGACATGCCTGTTGGGTGATGACTAAATCGGGGTTGAGTTTTTGAAGTTCCAACACATAACTTTCCGAACTGACCGTTCCTGGCGTTGCCAAGATACCTACATGGGAAGGATGCTTAATATCTCCTTGAACTACCGTTGAACCACCGTTAGGAACCCGTAAAGAACCCGTAAAGCACCCGTAAAGCACCCGTTCTACCGTGGGGCGGATAACGCCTAACACACGCAGGCGGTCGGGGTCAATATCATGTTGCTGGATGGTACGGAGGGCTTTGGCAGATGCCGTGTTGCAAGCGATAATAATCAGACGACAACCCTGTTTCTCCAAGTAACGGACCGCCTGCAACGTGTATTCGTAAATAACGTCAAACGAGCGCGTTCCGTAGGGGGTACGGGCGTTATCGCCCAAGTACAGATATTCGTACTCGGGAAGGGCCTGACTTATCTTATTTAAGATAGTCAAACCGCCATAACCGCTATCAAAAACACCTATTTTCATTGTTTCGAGTGCAAAAGTACAAAAAAATTTGGAAATATGCAAATATTTTTGTATCTTTGTCGTCGAAATTCACTTTGTGAATAAATTTGCACCGCAAATTAGGCACTATTTGAAAAATTATTAACTAAAATTATACAATTATGAAATTTAACGTATCGAGTACCAAATTATTTGCACAACTGCAAGCGCTCAGTCGTGTTATTGCTTCGAAAAACAGCTTAGCTATTTTGGAAGATGTCTTATTTGACCTGAATGGAAATGTATTGACTATGACCGCTTCGGATGGTGAGACAACTATCCGTACCTCTATTGATGTAGAGAACGCAGAGGGTCAGGGCAAGGTCGCCTTTGGCGGCAAACTGCTGTTGGATACCTTGAAGGAATTCCCGGAGCAACCCCTGGCTTTCCAGATTGATGACCAAAACTTCGGACTGAACATCACTTCCAGCAACGGTACTTACAGTTTTGTAGGTCAAAACGGTAACGAGTACCCCGAGATGGCTGTTGAGGATGAGCAACAAAACACCTTCACCATGGCTGCTGATATGCTGCTGAATGCTATCAACAAGACTATCTTCTGCACGGCTGACGACGAGTTGCGTCCCGTCATGAACGGTATATACTTTGATTTGCAAGAGGACCATATCACGATGGTTGCTACCGACGCTCACCGTTTGGTACGTTACACCAACGAGCAAGTTAAGGCTGCTCAACCTATCAGTTTCATCCTGCCCAAAAAACCGGCTCTGCTGTTGAAGAACGTGCTGGGTAAGGATGCAGAAGATGTTACCATCACCTTTGGTGTTCGCAACGCCAAATTCGAGTTCGGTCGCACCTTGATTGTTTGCCGCCAGATTGAGGGTCGTTTCCCCAATTACAATGCCGTTATTCCGCAAAATAACCAAAATAAAGTCGTTGTTGACCGCCAAACCTTGCTCAATGCTTGTAAACGTGTGGCAGTGTTCGCTAACACCGGTACCAGTCTACTCAAATTGGCTTTGACGGAGAATCAAATCAAAATTTCGGCACAGGATATTGACTTCTCTACTTCTGCCGAAGAGACTATCGCATGCTCCTACAACGCCGCTCCGATGGCTATTGGCTTTAAGGCTCCTTTCCTGATTGAGATTCTTGGTCAGGTGGAGAGTGATGAGGTGATGCTTGAACTGTCCGACCCTGCCCGTGCAGGTCTTATCCTGCCTGTTGAGAACGAGGCTAACGAGGATGTGCTTATGTTGCTCATGCCAATGCTCTTGAACGACTAATTTGCTTTTTATGAAATTACAATTACAACGCCCTCTCGTCTTCTTTGATTTGGAGACGACGGGGCTGAATATAGGTACTGACCGTATTGTCGAGCTCAGTTATTATAAGGTGTATCCGAACGGCACGTCCGAAGGCAAGACGCTACGTCTCAAACCGACTATGATGTTGCTCGGTCAGGAGACGCAGATGCATATTGCCGACGAGGCAACGGCTGTTCACGGTATTCACGACGAGGATGTGGCTGACTGCCCCACGTTTAAGGATGTGGCGCAAGAGATAGCTGCCATCTTCACGGATGCCGATATAGCCGGCTATAACTCCAACCACTTTGATGTGCCTTTGTTGGCAGAGGAGTTCCTCCGTGCCGGTGTGCAGATAGACTTGATGAAATGTGCCCGGGTGGATGCGTTCACTATCTTCCAGAAACATGAGCCGCGTAACTTGACGGCAGCGTATAAATTCTATTGCAACAAGAATCTGGAAGACGCTCACTCCGCCAATGCCGACACGATGGCTACCTACGAAGTGCTGATGGCACAGTTGGAGCGGTACGACGATGTACCGACCACCGTTGCCGAATTGCAAGAATATACAGCAGGAAAGAATCCCTTTGCCGACTTTGCAGGTCGTATCACCTATGACCAAGACGGCGTAGAAGTGTTTAACTTCGGTAAGTATAAAGGTCAGCGTGTAGCCGATGTGTTCCGTCGTGATACGGGTTACTATGGTTGGCTGCTGAATGGGGACTTCCCGCAATATACCAAAAATGTCTTTACGCGAATTTACCTGAGTTCACGCCAATGAGAAACCTTACTCAAACAGAAATTCAACAGTTGCAGGCACAGGGATGTACGGCAACTGATTGGTCGTCTATCTTTGTTTCGGACGGATTTGATGCACAATATGTGCAAGATGCCCAATTCTCGGGACGGGTTACAATGGGTGCGTTTAATCGCGAGTTTGAACTGCCTGGAGGTATTACTATTCACTCCGGCATCGCCCATGCCCGCATTCATAACTGCGAGATAGCCGATGATGTTCACCTGTGGAATATACATAATTATATCGCTAATTACCGCATTGGTCGCGGCACGTGTATTGAGAATGTCAACGCTATTTTAGTAGAAGGAAAGACTTCTTTCGGTAACGGTGTCCGTGTACCTGTTATGAACGAGGGTGGCGGTCGTGAGATACCTATCTTTGACCACTTAAGTGCGCCCTTGGCATATATTCTGACGCTTTATCGTCATCGCAAAGAGATGATTAAGACGTTGGACAAGATGATTGATGCATACGCCGAATCCGTGTCGTCTGATATGGGTGAGATAGGTGAAGAAGTGCATATCTTGAACTGCGGCAGCATACGTGATGTACGTATCGGCGATTATGCTCATCTGGGCGGCACCAGTCGTTTGAGAAACGGAAGTATCAATTCCAATGCGTCGGCCCCTGTCAAGTTGGGCAGCGGTGTCAAATGTACGGATTTTATCATCTCGTCGGGTGTGGAGATATTGGACTCCACAATTGTGGATAAGTGTTTCGTGGGACAGGGATGTGTGTTTGATAAGCACTATTCAGCCGGTGAGAGTTTATTCTTCTCCAACTGCCAGGGTATGCACGGTGAAGCATGTGCTATCTTTGCAGGACCTTACACGGTTACGCACCATAAATCGACCTTGCTGATTGCCGGTATGTTCTCGTTCTTGAACGCCGGGTCGGGCAGTAACCAGTCGAACCACATGTATAAACTCGGTCCTATCCACCAGGGTGTAGCCGAGCGTGGTGCCAAAACGACATCCGATTCGTACTTGTTATGGCCTTCGCGCATCGGTGCTTTCTCCTTGGTTATGGGACGTCACACGCATCATGCGGATACCGCTGAACTGCCGTTCTCGTATCTGATTGAGAATAACTCGGAGACGTATGTTGTACCGGGTGCTAACCTGCGTACGGTAGGAACGATTCGTGATGCACAGAAATGGCCTAAACGTGATAACCGCAAGGACCCCAACCAACTCGACCCCATCAATTTTAACCTCTTGTCACCCTACACGGTGCAGAAGATGTACCAGGGTCTGGGCGTGTTGAATGAGTTGGAACGTATCAGCGGAACAGACACCGACGAATACGGCTACAAGAACACGAAGATTCGCAACTCGTCGCTCAAACACGGTATGGCTCTCTACAAAATAGGTATAGCCAAGTTCTTAGGTAACTCGCTCATCTCGCGCTTGGAGAAATTTTCGTTCACCAATATGGACGAAGTGCATCAAGTCCTTCAACCGGACACCACCATCGGAATGGGTGAGTGGATTGACTTGGCGGGTCTGATTGCTCCGCGTGCAGCCGTCTCGGCTTTGATGGATGAGATAGAGAAGGGTCAGATGACCTTAGAACAGATTCAGGAACGTTTTATGACTTGGCATCGGAATTACTACACCTACGAATGGACGTGGGCATTGGATAAGTTAGAGGCTTACTGGGGCTGCAAGGGAACGGAAGTGACGTTAGACCAACTATGTCAAGCGGTGATAGACTGGAAAAATGCTGTGGTCGGTTTGGACAAGATGGTGTATGAAGATGCCAAGAAAGAGTTCAACCTGAATAGTCAAACCGGTTTTGGTGTAGATGGTGATGCCGAACAGCGTCAGGCGGACTTTGAGTCGGTTCGCGGTAGTTTTGACAGCAACCCGTTCGTAACCGAAGTACTGGCACATATTGACCGCAAAACGAAGTTGGGCGACAAGATTTTGAATCAATTAAAAGCATTATAATTATCAAAGGACAACTGACTATATTAGGTTCGGGTAGTGCGCTGCCGACGTGGCAGAACTCCCCATCGGGACAGATACTCAACTTGACCGATAAGAGTTTTCTTATTGACTGCGGAGAAGGTATCCAACTCACGATGCGTCAAATGGGACTTAAAACTGCCCGTTTGTACAACATCTTCATTTCCCATTTGCACGGTGACCATTGTTTTGGGTTGTTGGGACTGATGACCACCTTTGATATGATGGGACGCACACAACCTATGCATATCTATGCCCATGCGGACTTGGAAAAACTGCTTCGCCCGATGATGAATTATCACATGCCGGAGATGAAGTTTGAAGTTATCTTTCATACTATCAATCCCCGTAAGAAAGAGGTCATCTTTTCTGACCGTACCGTTACGGTGGAGACTATTCCGCTGAAACATAAAGTGCCTTGCTGCGGCTTCCTGTTCTACGAGCATCATCGTCAAAAAGATGCCGTGACGGGTGAAATCAGTTACGAGACCCGCAAGCGCTATGCTTATTGCTCGGATACGATGTACAAGGAGAGTATCGTACCGCAGTTGGAAGGTGTGGATGTCCTTTTTCACGAATCTACTTTTACCGATGAGTGGGAGTCGCGTTGCAAGTTGACGATGCACTCCACGGCCCGACAGGCTGCCACTATCGCCCAACAAGCCCACGTGGGGCAACTCATCATCGGGCATTACTCGTCGCGTGAAGATGACCATACTGTTTTTTTGCATCAAGCCCAAGAGGTATTCCCGAATACGATTCTTGCCGTAGAACGTCAAACGTATGAAATCTAATCTGCAATATGAATGTTCATCCTGTGGTGCCAAAGTGCCCCAGATGTTAGGTCGCTGCCCTGTTTGCGGGGAGTGGGGGACCATTGTGGAGATGACACCGACTTATTCGGGTCGACCGGGTAAGGCCGGTTTATCCGGCAGAGCAGGTGCTCCTCAACCCCGCCGTTTGCAAGATATAGAGGCACAGGCGGAGACACGCATGGATATGCATTGCGGTGAACTGAATCGCGTGTTGGGTGGAGGTTTGGTGCCGGGTAGTTTGGTGCTGTTGGGCGGTGAGCCGGGTATAGGTAAATCGACATTGGCTCTGCAAGTATTGATGCAGTTGGGCGCACAAAAGACGTTCTATGCTTCCGGCGAGGAGTCGGCACGGCAAATCAAACTGCGTGCCGAGCGTTTAGCAGGTAACCCTGAAAACTTATATATCGTCAGCGAGACCAATCTTGAAAATATCTTGCAGCAGGTTAAGGATGTGCAGCCGGAGGTGGTGGTGATTGATTCCATTCAAACCATCGGTACCGAGGCGTTGGATGCTTCTATCGGTTCGCTCAGTCAGGTGCGCGAATGTGCTGCACGTATCTTGGAATTTGCCAAGACCGAGAATATACCCTTTATCATGGTGGGACATATCACCAAAGAAGGTAGTCTGGCAGGACCTAAGGTGCTGGAACATATCGTTGATACGGTGTTGCAGTTCGAGGGTGACCAACATTATATGTACCGTATCCTCCGGGCGCAGAAAAACCGCTTCGGTTCTACGTCCGAATTAGGTATATTTGAGATGCGTCAGGATGGTTTGCGCGAAGTAAGTAACCCGTCCGAGTTATTGCTCTCTACCAACCATGACGGACTGTCCGGAATAGCCATTGCTGCGGCGGTGGAGGGTGTGCGCCCCTTGCTCATAGAGGTGCAGGCACTTGTTTCCACGGCAGCCTACGGAACACCCCAACGCTCATCAACCGGCTTTGACGGCAGGCGTCTGAATATGCTGTTGGCGGTGTTGGAGAAAAGGGTCGGATTCAAGTTGGCGCAGAAAGATGTCTTTATCAATATAGCAGGTGGATTGCGTGTCAATGACCCCGCTATTGACTTACCTGTGTTGGCAGCAGTATTGTCTTCCAATATGGACTTGGCATTGGATGCCGAGACATGTCTGACCGGCGAGGTGGGTTTGGCAGGCGAGATACGTCCCGTTAACCGTATAGACCAACGTATTCAGGAAGCACAGAAACTGGGCTTCAAACGCATTATTATACCTGCCGGACAGCAATTTCAGAAGGCGGACGGTGGACAATGCACAATGCACGATGGCATAGAGGTAGTGCCTGTAAAAAAAGTAGCAGACGCTTTCCGCCTGCTCTTTAAGTAATATTTTTCGTTTCCGAATAAGTTGCTTTATCGTGTCAGCATGAACTTGATGTTCAGGCCGACGTTGTCGTTCTTGATAGGATAGGACGACGATATCAACGGTATAGTCGATTGGTGGTCGTAGAAGAACTGAACGTTAACTTTCTGCGAGATGACATAATCGGCTGCTATCTTGAGTCCCCATACTTTGGTACCGTTGCTGGCTTGTGTCAGACCTTCTTCCACCTTACGCAGCAGCGTAGCCACGTTCTTGTACGAGAAGTCAACGGTCAGTTTAAGGTCGTTGCTTACCTTGCGCTGTGCGCCGTTCTTGGCTTTGGCGCTGAAATGCAAGTCTTTGACCGTATAACCTGTTCCCACAACAATCTCGTCCGTGTGACCTTCCGTTATCTGTACGGCATTTACATTCAATGTCATCGAACGTTGTTTGCGGTATTCGGTCTTAATCAGTAACGAGTTCTTCAAAGTCATGGTGACACCAATCAACGGCGAGAAACTCTCGGTCAGACTGACGGACGTGATGTCGTACGCGCTACTGGGG